>CBDUCU010000222.1:0-6470 GCA_965365725.1 uncultured bacterium
GCACCATTCAGTGACAGCGTGCGCATCGCCGCATGGGCCTGCGCCCGTTGAAATGGAAGGGATGCCTGCCAGTAGCGCGGCGATTGAGTTGTTCGAGCCCGTCTGCGTAATTGATCCCATAAATCCCATCTCGCGGTGAACGGCCTCGCTCGTCTTAACAAATGGATGCTCGCGCATGCCCGGTATCTGTGCGGCTGGGGTGGCCGAAATGACTTCGGTTTTGATCGTCATCTTTTCGCGCTCGGCCTCCTCTTTTATGATGGCGGCGATCTTCTTTTCAAGGTCTGCGATCACGTCGTTATTGGTCGAGCGCAGATCGACCGTAAACCACGCGTCAGCGGCCTTGGCGTTGACCACTTCCGCGCCGCCGAGCATGCCGATGTTGAGATTGACGGGGAGGTTTGTCGGAAGCTCAAGCGCATAGATGCGTTGGATGGCGCGCGCAAGCGGGAGCGCCGCCGAATAGGGTGGATTGCGCGAGCGCGTGTGTCCGCCCGGCCCTATGAAATGGTGCTTGTACCAGTGGATGCCGATGCCGCCGTAAGTAAAACCCTCGTAACCGCCATCGAGCGCAATGTAGAAATCGACCTTGCCCTTGTTGTCTTTGACAAACTCTTCGGCCCCGCGCAGAGAGGTCTCTTCCTCGACGGTAAAGACAAAGACCAAATCACCTTTGGTCTTTATTTGTGCGTGATCGAGCGCGCGAATCATGGCCAGCATGGCCTCGATGTTGCGCGTGTCGTCGCCCACGCCGGGAGCATAAATTCTGCCCTCGCGTACTTCGACCTTGATCTGTTGCCCCTCCTGAAAAACCGTATCGAGATGAGAATCAATAACGACTGCGGGGCCGCCGCCCGTTCCCTTGCGAACCGCGATGAGATTGCCCGTGCGGTCGTAACGAACCTCGTCGAGACGATACTTGCGCAAAAGCTTCTCGATAAATTCCGCGCGTCGTCGCTCTTTGCCCGATGGCGCGTTGATCTCTGTAATGGCTGCCCACTCTTTGAGAATCTCGTCTTTAGTCGAATCAATATGTTGAAACGCCTTAATGATCTCGGGACGCGCGAGCAGCGCTTTTACCTGTTCGTTGGTGACGGCTGCCGGCGCAGACGCAGGTTGTGCGAGAGCTTGAAGGGCCAGGAGGTAAACAGAAAAGAGAAACGGAATTATCGTTCGTCGTTGCTTGAGAATGTTTCTTCGTGGCATGGCGTTTCGACGTTTTAACGTCTCCAGTTTTTTCGGATCAAATGCGAGAGCAACGGAAAGGGGACATACTCTGCATGACGACCCTGCTGTCTAAGCAGATCGACCATGCGCATTGCACCGTCAGCGTTGCGCGTGTGGACGACGATGGTCGAGGCGCTCTGTTTGTTTGGGTTCGACGCGAGCCATGCGGCGACCGCGTAACCCGAACGCTCGTCGTCAAATCCTTCGGCGTGATAATGCTCGGGCAGTAGGTCGTGGTCGAGAAAGATCGCATCGTAGCTGTTTGAAGACAACAACTCGATGGCGCGCGGCGGATCTATCGCCACGTCCAGATAGTCGCCGCGAAAGCGTTGTGCAAACCAGTCGTGGCGGGCCACGTCGTCGTCAAGAACAAAAACGTTGAGATCACCACGCGGCGGGGCGGCATCGTCGCGGATGCCGAGCCGTCCGAGCAGTCCGTTCAAGAAACCCATGAGAAAAAGTTTGGCGCGAAATAAAAGTGCGGTCGATAAACAAATAAGACCGCTTTTCGATGAACATTCATGTTAAAGTGTGATACCGGCATAAACTATAGCACACTCTTATCTCTGTCGCTTTTTAAGGAAATTCTGCTCAAAAGATTGGCAAGCAGGTTTCATTTCCCGGCCCACCCCGAGGGTCTTAAATAGCAAGGGGTCATCAAGCGAAAAATGAAATGTCCATATTGCGAAAGACGTTTGAGCATGGGTGTGAAATGTCGTGCATGTCGCCGCTACATTCTGCGCTGGCCGCATTTCATTATTCTGGCCGCTTTCATCATAATGACTCTTGTTTCCATGCTTGAGTTATTATTTTGAGACAAATCCGCTTTGACAAAGATTGCCCAAAACTGAGATGAGCTTGAAGCCACGCCGTTTTCTCTATCCTGCGTTTACAATTTTACTCCTCTGCTCCACTTTGCTGATGCTCTTTGCGTCCGTCGTAACGGCGCAGCGGGCGCGCGCCGATGAGACGACTGTTGTCTTTGCCGTCCAGCGTTACAGCGTGGGCGAAGAGGTCGTTGATCCGATTGTATTAATTGACGCGCGCGGGCGTTTCTCGCCGCCTCCAATCGGCGGCGATACGCCGCAGGAAGCGGCGACAGCCGAGCGCTTTATTAAAGATTTTTTCCGCACCGGTCGTAAATACAGGCTGCTTTTTGGCGGCGGCGCGGCCGGGATGGTCGCAATCAAAAATTATCAGGAGCCGGGTTGCATCGGCATGACGGCTGCCGTCTCAACCGAAACCGAAGTCAAGCTTGGCGGCGAAGTGTTTGCGCTGGCGACCAATTCGGAGAAGCTTGGCGCGGGTTCTGGCGCGGGTTCTGGAATGCGCCGCGCGCCCACCGATGCGGAGCGCGCGGCGGCCGTGGATCTCGCACGTCAAGTCTTCAAGATTAACCGCGTTGCGCCTGCACGGCTCAACAAGATGGAAACAAACAATCTGACGGCCGTCGATCTCGACCGCGATGGTCGCGCTGAGTTGATTGGCTCATTTATCATCAAGGGCAAATATGGGGTCGAGGCAGCCGTCTATCTGATCGCCGAACCATCGGGCGCAAAGTTTATCTCTGCGATGAAGTGGTTTGCGCGCGGCGAGGAGGCCGACGCGCAATACCGGCGGCTCGTTGACGTGCTTGATCTCGATGCGGACGGGACGATGGAAGTTCTCACGCAAGGCATCTATTACGAGAGCCACGACTTTATGATCTACAAAAAGCAGGGCCGCGCGTGGCGAGTCGTCTATACGGGCGGCGGCGGCGGATGCTAAAAAAGCTGTTAGCCGTTAGCTTTTAGCTTTCAGCAAAAAGCAAATGTAGATGAACTTTAATCGTGGGACGTTGAAGCTCACCGCATATTGTCATGAGCTAACAGCTAACGGCTAAAAGCTAACGGTTGTTTTCCACCTGTGGAAAACCTTTGCCCGCAAAGACGGTCTTGCAATCTACTTTTCGGGTGCTATAATCCGCACGCTTCGTCTGCTGAGGTGAGTGAAAATTTTGCGGTGGACGAAGCCGGTCGCGCAAATGTCACACCTCGCGCGCCCGACCCATTCAGGCAAATCAAAACCAGCTTTGAAGGCGCGCACGGATGTCGTCAGACAACGCGAAAAAGATTCCACCGCTCTTTGCCGTACCCGAGCCGTTGGACTCTTTTGAGGAGACGGCCAAACGTGGGAGTGCGCAAAAAGCAGACGCGCCGCAAGCCTGTCCGCTCTGCTATGGCACGGGCTACGAAGTTGTTCCGGGCAAAGGCGCGCGTCGCTGCGAATGCAAATCGCAGAGCGCACAGGAAAAGCTTCTGGCTGCGGCACGCATCCCGCGCCGCTATCAGCATTGCTCGCTGCAAAATTTCTACAACGTTAAGGGCAACAGCTTTATCTGGCGCGCTTTCGGCGAAGCGCAGCGTCTGATACGCGATTATCACGCGGGAGTTGAGCGCGGGCTGCTTTTTATGGGGCCGGTTGGCGTGGGCAAGACGCACCTTTCGGTGGCGATTCTGCAAGGGTTGATTGAGAGCGGCGTGCCGTGCTCGTTCTACGAGTTTGGCTCACTGCTCAAAGAGATACAGGATTCCTATAACCCGATCTCAAAATCTTCCGAGCTAAAAGTGCTCGCGCCCGTCTATCAGGCTGACGTGCTTGTGCTCGATGAATTGGGCGCGTCGAAGCCGACCGATTGGGTCAGAGACACGATGATGCAGATCATCAACACGCGCTATAACGACCGTCGGTTGACCATCTTCACAACCAATTACCTCGACACACGACGCACGCCTGCGGACGAAACCCTCGAAGACCGTATCGGCGTGCGGCTGCGTAGCCGTCTCTACGAAATGTGCAAGACCGTAATGCTCGAAGGCGAGGATTATCGAAAGAGATTTGATTCAAATTAGCTCTTGCTTTGGAAACAGTTTCTTTGTTGAATGCCGGCCTTCTTGACTCGAAGGCCGGCATTTTCGTTTTTCAGAAAAGGCGTGCGTCCTCACTGACTCGGGACTTGCGCTGTATGGTTTGAGGCAGAGGTTCGTACCCCGTCGCGTCGTTATGTATAATGCCGCGACATAAGTCACATCTCGATAAAGAGCTTTTGATCCTCCGGAATTAGTAGCAGATGCCTAAACGCACAGACATTCGCAAGATTCTCATCATCGGCTCCGGCCCTATCGTCATTGGGCAGGCGTGCGAGTTTGACTATTCGGGAACGCAAGCCTGCAAAGCGCTCCGGCAAGAGGGCTACGAAACCGTCCTCGTTAACTCGAACCCGGCGACGATTATGACCGACCCCGAAACGGCTGATCGAACCTACATCGAGCCGCTCACGGTCGAATCTGTATCCGCAATCATCAGACGCGAGCGGCCCGACGCGCTGCTCCCGACCGTCGGAGGTCAAACGGCGCTCAATCTCGCAATGGCGCTTGCAGACGCAGGCGTTCTGGAGGAATGCGACGTTGAGATGATCGGCGCAAAACGCGAGGCGATTAGCGTCGCTGAAGACCGCGAATTGTTTAAGCGCGCGATGGACGAAGCCG
Organism: uncultured bacterium; assembly: GCA_965365725.1. Classification (GTDB taxonomy): domain Bacteria; phylum Acidobacteriota; class Blastocatellia; order Pyrinomonadales; family Pyrinomonadaceae; genus DASQDT01. The sequence continues at coordinate 4,755 of CBDUCU010000222.1, forward strand.
GTTTGCCGATGGCGCGGGGCGGTTTCGCACATTCGTGGGCCGAGGCCGAAAGGATTGTTGAAGAGACCGGGTATCCAGCCATCATCCGGCCAAGCTTTACGCTCGGCGGCACGGGCGGTGGAACGGCTTACAACCCGGAAGAGTTTGAAGAGATCGTGCGCGGAGGTCTCGCCGCTTCACCCGTCAGTCAGGTGCTGATTGAAGAGTCGATTCTCGGTTGGAAAGAGTTTGAGCTTGAGGTGATGCGCGACCTCGCAGACAACGTCGTCATCATTTGCTCGATTGAAAATTTCGACCCGATGGGCGTGCATACGGGCGATTCGATTACGGTCGCGCCCGCGCAGACTCTGACCGATGTCGAGTATCAACGCCTGCGCGATATGTCGATTACAATCATCCGCAAAGTCGGCGTTGAGACGGGCGGCTCAAACATTCAATTCGCCGTCAATCCCGAAAACGGCGAGGTGCGCGTTATCGAGATGAATCCGCGCGTCTCTCGCTCGTCGGCGCTGGCCTCAAAAGCGACCGGATTTCCCATCGCCAAGATTGCTGCCAAACTCGCCGTCGGTTACACGCTCGACGAGATTGCCAACGACATCACACAAAAAACGCCTGCCTCTTTTGAGCCGACGATTGATTACGTCGTTGCCAAAATCCCGAAATGGAACTTTGAAAAATTCCGCGACATTGAAGACGTGCTCGGCACGCAGATGAAATCGGTCGGCGAGGTGATGGCAATCGGACGCACGTTCAAGGAAGCTCTGTTTAAGGGCTTGCGCTCGCTCGAAGCTGTCAAGCCATTACGTCTCGCGGATGTGCCCGAAGACGAGCTACAGAGAAAACTCGCGCGCCCCAATTCGCAGCGTTTCTCATATCTTACCTATGCGCTCCAACTCGGTTGGACGACTGAAGAAATCTACCGCCTCTCGCGCATCGATCCCTGGTTTATCGAGCAACTGCGCGACGTGATGCAGATTCAAGAAGATGTCGCCGGGCGCAGGCTCGAAGATATCAACGCGGAATATCTGTTGGCTTTTAAGGAGGCCGGACTTTCTGACCGTCGCCTCGCTTACTTAACCGGACGAACGGAAGACGCGGTTCGCGCTTATCGAAAAAACCTGGGCGTTGTCCCAGTTTATAAACGCGTCGATACGTGCGGCGCTGAGTTTGAATCGCACACGCCTTATCTTTATTCGACCTATGAAGAAGAGGACGAATCTGCGCCGACAGACCGACGCAAGATCATGATTCTCGGTTCAGGGCCGAATCGCATCGGGCAGGGAATCGAGTTTGATTACTGCTGCTGTCATGCATCGTTTGCGCTGCGCGAAGCGGGTTTTGAGACCATCATGGTCAACTGTAACCCTGAAACCGTCTCGACCGATTACGACACTTCAGACCGCCTCTACTTCGAGCCTCTGACATTCGAGGACGTGATGAACATCGTGGACGTTGAGCGCCCCGAAGGCATCATCGTTCAATTCGGCGGGCAGACTCCTTTGAATCTTGCGATGCGACTTTCCGAAGCGGGAGCGCCGATCATCGGCACGTCGCCCGATTCAATCGACCTCGCCGAAGACCGCAAGCGATTTGGCGCGCTGCTTGGTGAGCTTGGAGTTCCGCAGCCTGAAAACGGCACGGCCACCTCGCCTGAAGAGGCGCGCGAATGTGCGGCGCGGATTGGCTATCCAGTGCTTGTGCGCCCCTCTTACGTGC
>CBDUCU010000223.1:0-6460 GCA_965365725.1 uncultured bacterium
AGGCCGACGGCGGCACGATCTTTCTCGACGAGGTGACTGAGCTTCCGCCGCCTTTGCAGTCGAAACTTTTACGCGCCATCGAGACCAATTCTTTCTACCGCGTCGGCGCGGTGCGCAAGGTGCAGGTCAACGTCCGCATCGTCGCCGCGACGAACCGCGATCTAAACGTCGTCGTCGGCGACGGACGATTTCGCTCCGATCTGCTCTACCGCATCAACGGTTTTGAAATCGCCCTGCCGCCGCTGCGCGAGCGTCCCGAAGACATCGAGCCTCTGACGCACCATCTCTTAAAACAGCTCGGCAACACCAACGCGCCCACAGTTACGCCCGAAGCTCTCGACGCGCTCAAATCCTATGCATGGCCCGGCAACGTCCGCCAGCTCAAGAACACGATGGAGCGCGCCACGATTCTTTCAAACGAAGGGCGCATCACTGTCGCCGAATTGCCGCCCGAGATCGTCGCCCCGCAACGGACATTTATCCCCGTCGCCGTTGCACCATCAGCGTCAACTCTTGCTGCTGGAGATTCGGGCGGCGGGGGCATTGCAGGGGCGGGCGGTGTGCCGCCTCTCCGCGAAGTCGAACGTCAACAGATACTCGCCGCGCTCGAACAGACCGGCTGGCATCGAGGTAAAACCGCAGAACTGCTCGGCATCTCACCATCCACGCTCTATCGTCGCCTACGCGACTACAACCTGACGCGCCGTCCCTGACGGAAGGCAAAAGTAAAAAGGTAAAAGGCAAAAGTAAGAAGGCATCTGAGCCTCTTCACTTTTGCCTTTTACCTTTTTACTTTTGCCTTAAACCTTAGCCACCGCCGCCCGTTGCGGTCTTCTGTTTGTTGCGGGGGGTGCCGAGCGCGCGGCGTGCTTCTTGTGCTTCGCGCGTGCGGCCCGTGCGTTCGTAAAGTTCGGCGAGACGTTCGAGCAGAGTCTGCGAGTCGGGCTGCATCTTGAGTGCGGACGTGTAGTGTTTGATCGCCTCGTCGATGCGGTTGGCCTGTTCAAGCAGCGCGGCAGTTTTGATACGCGCTTCATATTCGCCGAAGGCGCGCGTTAGTGATTTGTATGCATCGTCGAACTTGCCCATGCGGGCTTGAACAAGCGCGATGTTTTGAAGAACCTGAGGCGAGCCGGGCGCGCGTCGCTCGGCTTGTTTGAGACGTTTGAGAGCGTCCGCGTGCCGGCCAGCGAGCGAGAGAGAATAGCCGAGATTGTTTAAGACTTGCGCATTGTCGGGCGCGGCTGAAAGCGCACGCTCATAGGCTTCGAGCGCGAGATTGCGCATGCCGAGACGGTCGTAGGCAAGACCGAGCAGGTTGTTGGCCTCGACGAGGTCAGGACCGACGGTCGAGGCGATCGATAGCTCGGAGACGGCTTCGTTGATGTAGCCGTGTTGCAAGAGCGCGCGCCCCTGCGAAAGCGGGTCTTTCGAAATACCGTCAATCACCGGAATCCACTTTGCCGCCTTCGGCAGTTGCTCAACTGCTTGGCCCTCTGACGGCCTGACAATCCTCGCGCTTTCCGTCTGAGGCGCGGCCTTCGGCTCGGGTGCAAGCACGAGCGCAGCGCCTGTCGATGGCTCTGCCGCCGCCGCCGTCTTCTGCTGTTTCCTGTCTCTCTTTTTTGCTTCTTCGCTTGTTGTCTCTTTGATTCCCTGATGCTCTATGGGCAACGCAACTTGGTCTTTGCTTGTGGTCGATGATGGGGAACTATCTCTTCGTTTAGCTTCTTCGGTCGCGCGCTTTTTACCGCCGCCGAAGAGCCTGCCGAGCGCGCGGAAGGGCGCGGTGAGAGCCCTGACAAACCCGTTGCCCTTTGGCCTGGACGACTGTTGAGCGCCGTCGGTCGTCGCCGCATCGATTGTGCGAACGACCATTGTATCGTTCGCCAGCAAACCGCGACTTTCAACCGCGCATGGAGCAACCGCGCCGACTGTTAGAAACAGTGCGATGCAGAATGAGAGACAGCTTCGTCTTCTGCGCATTTGCAAAAACCTCCTGACGCGCATCCACAAAAAATTTTGAGCGGGCCATTAAGCGGCTGAGTTGTTGTCGGGCGTTGATGCAAAACCCGGCGAGCGGAGGGATTATAGGTTACCAATGGGCAGCATGTAAAAACTGGAAATCCTGACGGCAAACCAATCCGGCTCCTAAACAGAACTTTTGCCGAGCTTTGACAGCTCTTGCGGGAGGGTAATTTGACAACAAAAAAAGGGCGGCGAATGAGAATGAAGGAGCGTCCTTCTCATCCGCCGCGCGAGGTGTCCGAGTTTTCCCGAAAGCTTTATGACGCGAGCTGCGACTGTTGCTGCTGTTTGCGCCGACGGCGATAGTAGAGTCCGGCAAGGCCGGTGCCGAGCAGCGTCAGCGTAGCCGGTTCAGGGACAGCCGCTTTTTGCGTGAAGATCTCAAGCTTGATGCCGTTGTTCCAGAAGTGGCAATCGGGATCAAGACCGAGCGCAAAGATGCCGTCATTAGCCAGGTATGCAATCAGCGCATTGACCTGCGCTTGATTAAAGTTGTAAACGAAATTTGTGGCCGTTGTGCTAAACGACTGGTCAAAGAGGAACGTATTGCCGGTTCCCGCATTCACCAATGGATTGCTATTGTAGAGGCTGCCTGCAAAGTTGTCCTGAATTTGAGCGACAGGAACGGGTGCGCCGGATGCATCCGTAAACCAATTCACGCCCGAGTTCTTTGCCGAATCAAGCAGGTGGACGAAGAGACGATTGGGATTCGTGTCCCAATTGCGAATCGAGGTGAAAGTCAGACGCGCGCCGGTGATGACATGACCCTGCGGGACGACGACGTTGCCGATGCGCCAGGTGTATGCGCGATGATGGTCGAGATCGAATTGATTTGGGCCGCCCGATCCACCATTAGGGTCGGTGGCAGGTGCGTTGACGGTGATGGTGTCGGCAGAGACGGCTGTTGAAAGGCCGAGAACAAAAACCGCGACAAGGGACAAAATAAGCTTTTTCACGGGAATCCTCCGGGAGAGATGCATTTCCTAACCTTACTCCAGGATGAAATGGACAATGGGAGGAGATTTTCCAAAAAAAAGCAATAATGATTTGGTGTTTTGGCCGCGCCGGTCTTTCGCAGAAGCAGAGCTTTTGGTCGAAAATGTTTTGCGACGCGATCTTTGATAAAACCTATTTGACGCTTTGCGCAAAAATTTCGCGCAGATGATCAGGGATCAAAACCGCACGCCGTTCATCGAGGTTCATCGAGACTTGCACAAGCGTCGCCGCCGCGCACATTTCCCCGTCGCGCCGCCGACGCAGCCTGTACTCAAAGGTGGCCGAGCTTTTCCCCATTCGTGAGACAAAAACTTCTACCTCCAACTCGTCGCCATAAACGACGGGCGAGAAAAACTCGGCACGCGCGTTGACGGTCGGAAAACCGAGTCTCTGATCAGCCATCAACTTGTGATAAGCAACGCCGCAGCATGCGGCAAAGAACTCTTCCATCGCGACGTGGCAATAATGAAACAGCACCGGATAATAGACGAGTCCGGCCGCGTCCACATCCGCAAAACGCACAGTGATTTGTGTGGAGAAAGGCATAGATGAAACGATCAACGATGAACGCGGAATCAAAAGCACGTTGTCTTCATCCCGCGTTCATAGCTTATCGTTGATCATTTTCCTTTGAGTTGCTTGCGGTCTATCTTGCCCCGGTCGTTTTTCGGAAGCGATGTGACAAACTCGACCCAGCGCGGATATTTGTAGGGGGCGAGCAGATGTTTGACGAAACTCTTGATGTCTTCTTCCATCATCCGACTCGGCGCGCGCCCTTCGCGCAGCACGACGAAGGCCTTGGGTTTGATAAGCCCCGTGCCTTCGTCATGGCCGACGACGGCGCATTCAAGGACGGCGTTGTGTTGCAGGAGACAGTTTTCAATCTCGGCGGGCGCAACAAAGATGCCTGATACTTTGAGCATGTCGTCGGTGCGACCGTGATACCAAAAGTATCCTTGCTCATCGACGTGAAATTGGTCGCCCGTCGTACACCAGTCGCCTGCAAAGGTCGCTTTCGATTTTTCATGCGCCTGCCAGTAACAGAGCGCTGCTGAATCTCCGCGTACGCGAAGCGTCCCCATCGCGCCGGTCTTAACGGTCGCGCCCTCTGCATCGACGATCTGCGCTTCGTAGCCTTCGACGATGCGCCCCAAGCTTCCCGGTCGTACGTCGCCCGGACGGTTCGTGATGTAGATGTGAAACATCTCGGCTGAACCGATGCCGTCGAGAATCTCGACGTTGAAAGTTTCCATCCAACGGTTATACAACTCGACCGGCAAGGCTTCGCCCGCAGAGAGACACATTCTCAAGGATGAAAGTTCTTTCTCTTTTGCGCCCTCAACGTTGAGCATGCCGTTGATCATCGTCGGCACGCTCGTCAAGATCGTCGGTTTGTACCGCTCGATGACCTCAAACAGTTTTTCAGGTGTCGAACGCTCCGAAAAGAGCGCGGTTGCGCCGCCAACTGCAAACGGAAACAGAAGGTTCGTCCCCGTCGCGTAACCAAAAAAGAGTTTCGGCACAGAGACCGTCAGATCGTTTTCACTCACGCCGAGTACGCGCTTGGCGTAGCACTCCGTGTTGAAAGGCAGGTCGTGATGCAGATGCACCGCGCCCTTCGGGTGTCCGGTCGAGCCGGAAGTAAAAAGCCAGATGGCGATGTCGTCGCGCGACGTGTCGGCCCGCTCACATTCAGATGCTTGCGCGCGCAAAGCTTCATCGAACGATAAAAATTCGCCATGCTCTTTGCCCACCACCAGCACGTTCTTTAAGTGCTTTGCGCCCTGCGCCGCTTCTGTAAAATTCTCAAGCAGCGATTCATCTATGACGGCGACGCGCGCGCGCGTGTATTCAAGATAGTATTTGTAATCATCAACGGGGAGCAGAGGGTTGACCATCGTAATCACGCCGCCCACACGCGACGCGCCAAACCACGTCCACACAAACTCCGGGCAATCCGGCAAAACGATGAGCACGCGGTCTTCCATCTCAAGACCGGCATCGCGCAAAGCGTTCCCTGCGCGGTTCGATAAACGCACAGCGTCGGCGTAAGTGTAGGTCTCATCTTGATAGTAGAGACAGGTCTTGGCCTCGCGCCCTTCCTCTACGTTGTGATAGAGAAAGTAGTCGGCCATGTTGAATTTTTCAGGGAACTCGATGTTCATGGCGGGAACTCGCAAAGCGGAAATTTTGGTTTACGATTTTCCGGCGAAAGGGCAACCCGTCGCGCCGTGTTTGGTGTCGAGATAGGTGCGCGCTTCCCACATTTCGGGGAAGAACTTTTTGTCGAGCGTAGTCTTTAAGTAGCCGACACCTTCCGAGCCGCCCGTGCCGGGTTTTGAGCCGAGCATGCGCTCGACCATCTTGACGTGATGCGCGCGCCAGAGACTGAAATATTCATCGTGCGCCATCAACGCTTCGGAGAGCATGAATTCTTCGGCGCGGCTCTCAAAATGCGTGAGAATCTCAAGGACGGCGCGCGTGCGCTTTTCGTAGTTGCGTTGCTGCTCATCTTTCGAAACACCCGAATCAATGACGGGCGCGTCGAGTCCGCGACGACGCAGCAGCGCGTAGAACGCGTCGGCCAGCGACGGCGAATCGAAACGCGCGCTGAGACGTGGCGAGGCAAACTCGTCGTCACGAAAGGCGCGCGTAATCGCCTCGTCTTTTGTGCCTGATGAAAACTCGATTTCGCGGAACTGCATCGACTGAAAACCGCTCGCCGGATTCAACTCGTCGCGGAAACCCAGGAAACTTATCGGTGTCATCGTCTCAAGCACGTGTATCTGCGTAACAAGCAGTTTCTCGATTTCGACGACGCGATTAATTGCGCGCGTCGCTGCAAAGGCGCGGTCTTCGTCCATCGCCGCGACAGCCGCGTCGATCTCATGCAGAATCTGTTTGAACCAAAGCTCGTAAGCCTGATGCACCGTGATAAAGAGAAGCTCGTCGTGATGCACAGGCTCGGACAGACAGCTCTGCAACCCGATCAGCTCAGGCACGCGCAAATATTTGTTGTATGAAAGCGGAGCTTTCGAGCCGTAGTCTTTTGTCATAATTATAAGTGATGAGTAATGAGTGATGAGTGATGAGTGATGAGTAAGTAGTTGGTAGATGGTAGTCGGTAGAAAAGCAAGGTAATCTTCTTCATGCCGACTACTATCTACTGACTGCCGGCTACTGCATTCCTTCTTGCTTATCACTTATCACTCATCACTTATCACGTTAAAAAGCTGCGCCAGCCGTTTCGTGTTGGGCGTAGGCGCGTGTGTCGATGATTGAACGCATCTCGCTAATGACGGCCCTGAGTTCTTCGTCTTTCGTGTAGAAGTGCGGCGAGACTCTGACGCCTGCGCCGGGGCGATAGTCGACGATAAATTCGCGCCGGATAAGTTCGGCTGTGACGGCCGGAGCGTGCGGGGCAGCAATAGTGATT
>CBDUCU010000224.1:0-6453 GCA_965365725.1 uncultured bacterium
AGCCAAACAACTCGGATTCAATCAGCGTTGACGGTATCGCCGCACAGTTGATCGCTACAAACGGGCCTTCGGAGCGGCGCGAGCCGTAGTGGATAGCTTTAGCCACAAGGTCTTTGCCCGTCCCGGACTCTCCCTGCAGGAGAACTGACGAGGCTTCGGATTCCGCCACCTTGCGCGCCAGCGAGAGCATGCGCAGCACGGCAGGCGAATCGCCGATGATCTGTTCAAAGCTAAACTGTCGCGCTCGCTCGCGTCGGACTTGCGTCACTTCGCGCCGCAGGCGACTGGCCTCAATGCCGTTGCGAATCGTGACGCGCAGCTCTTCGAGGTTTAAGGGCTTGCCGATAAAATCATATGCACCGCCGCGCAGCGCCGAGATCGTGTTTTGGATGACGACGTTGGCCGTAATCATCACGACGACCGCATCGGGCTGGCGGGTCTTGATCTCGCGCAGTGCGTCGAGACCTGAGCCGTCCGGCAGGTCTATGTCGAGCAGAACGGCTTGAGGCTCTTCCACATCAAAGGCCGCGATTCCGGTGGCCACCGTTCCAGCCTCCGCCGGCTCATAACCCCAACTGCGCAAAGCCTCTGCCAGTGCCCAGCGAATCGCCTGATCGTCATCGACGATCAGAATCTTTTCTCTAATGGATTTCAGATGATGCCTCCCGACGGGGGAAAGTAAAGACTGTTACAGACTAAGCGTGATTATAGTTCACCAGACCGGATTGATAAAAGAACGGAGGACGCTGTTTTACGCTCAAACATCTGTTTGATAAATCGCCTCCAAAGTCTACGGCACTTTAATTGCCCGTTAGGTGTCAGGCGTGACGGCGTGGGGATTATTCCCCCGCCGGGATGTTTTCGCCACAGTTTGAGTTGCGAAAATTTCACCGCGCGTCCGCAATGCCTGAACGCATTGTGGATGCGCGCACGGCGCTGGAGTCACCAACTCCCGGAGGTAATTCAATGATCGCCGCCCCGATTGCACATCTAAAGATCAATGCGCCGCCGACTCCTGATTTTGCAGACCCTTTAGGTCTTATTGCAGCCTGTCATAAAAGGATTGATCGGCTGCTTCGTTCGCTCGAAGTCGCATGCGAGGCGCTGCGCGACGGCACGCGCGACGAGAAGCGCGAGGCCTGGACGGCGATTGATACGGCGCGCGCAATTTTCGCGGGCCCTGCGGCAAAACATCATGACGACGAAGAGCGATCGCTTTTTCCGCGTCTGCGCGCACACGCTGAAGAGATCGGCGTTGCGGCGTTAGAAGCGATGGACGAGCTTGAAATCCAACACCGAACGATCACGCATCTCGAACGTGAATTTGATCGACTGGCGGCGAAGACCCCGCGCGACGGCACGGCTACAGAGATGCAGCTTGTCCGTCTCGAAGAGACCGTCGTCATGCTCTCATCGTTTTACCGTCCGCATCTTAACATCGAGAACGAGCTGTTGCTGCCTGTTGCAGCCAATGTGCTCGGAGCAAACGAAGTGCGCGAGATCGGCGCAGAGATGATGCATCGGCGCGGGCTGGTTCTTCCCGTATTCTGAGGCTCGCAAACCGCAGTCTCTTTGCTCTTTGGCGCCAGGCATCAGCAAACTATGCGCGCTTTCGCGGGGGCTTAAAAGAGAAACGCCTTTATTCAAAGATTGAATAAAGGCGTTTCTCTTTTGCACATTGTATGCGTGGTGGCGGCTTGAGAGCTTGCCCCGCCGCTCAAAGCTTTTGCCTGACGCTACATGCCCGCTCTGTGCGGGCTGGCGACGGGCGAAGCCGAGGCAGCCGGGCTTGGGGTCGGCGCAGCCGGCGAGTGGGTTGAAGCGATGGGGCCGCCACGCAGAGAAATCTGGCCCATGCGCGTAAAGTTGATCGATTCGCCTAGAATGCGTACTGCTTCCTGATCAGCGTGAAAGCCCATCGAGTTTTCGGCTTCGATAAAGTCGAGATAGAACTGCGCTTTGCGCTGGAAATCGCGCGCCTGCGCAAGCTCTTGATCGCTGCGCCCTTGCTCGCGCGCTGCCTTGATCTCTGCGATCAGTTGGATCAGCGCATCCATCGCCAGATTGCGCATGCGGAAGGTTCGGTCTTGAATCGTGAGGACGCGCGCGCGCAATTCGTCCTCGCCCCATTTATGACAGGTCTGACATGCGTTGTTGAGATTAAGAAGCGGCGAGCGGACGTGATGGTCGCTGATCTTCATCGCACCAGAACGCATGTATGGCATATGGCAATCCGCACAGGCCACGCCCGAGCGCGCATGCACGCCCTGGCTCCACATCTCAAACTCGGGGTGCTGCGCCTTGAGCGCGGGCGCGCCCGAATCCGCATGTTGCCAGTCTTTGTGTCCCACCTCGTCGTAATAGGCTGTAATCTGATCGACCTTCAAACCCTTGTGCCAGGGGAACGTGAGACGCTTTTCCGGCCCTTTGAAATAGTATTCGACGTGACACTGTCCGCAGACAAAGGCGCGCATCTCCTGACGCGAGGCGAGCTTGTTTACGTCGTAAGCGCCTTGTCGCCCTTGTTGCCGCCAGCGTTCGACGCTCGGCATGTTGGGGACGGGGTCGTCCGAAGCGGCAAGCGATTGCATGCCTTCCATAAATCCGGGTCGTGTGACTCTGAGCTGCATCGTCTGCGAGTCATGACAATCGATGCAGGTGACTGGATGCGAGACCTCTTTGCGCGACTCCATATAAGGCATCTTGTTCATCACCTCGAAGCCCTTCATGATGTCGCCGCCGCCGAGCCTCTTCATCGGCAGATAGACCGAGCCGTGACACTGCATGCAGGTGCCGGGTTGCGCCACCGCCTGCTGGCGTTCGGTAAAGGTCTGATCGTCGAGCATATAGGCGTGGCCGCGCTCTTCTCTAAAGTCACGCGCAAAGGCGTAGCCGGCCCACATCTGTTTGAGACGCGGATCTTCTTCCAGACGCGACTGCGCGACCACAGAACGCGGGTCGGCCTCGGTCGGCGTGCGCGGCTCGGCCTCGCTTCCGCCGTAGCGCGTGCGCACCTGATCGACAGTCCGGCGATAGCCGTCATACTGTTGCGGGAAATTCTTGCCCCAGATTTCCGGGTCAACCGTGTCGTCCGTCAATTCGACGACGCGATAGAAAGGATTCTTCGCCTCCTGCTTGCGCTCCATGATGTTGACGAGAAGCGCGACGAGCGCGACGGCCGCGAGCGCGGCCAGAATCGCTGCAATGACAATAAATCTGAGAGGTCGTCTGCTCCGTCTCGTCTCTACTTGTTCATTCTCAGCCATGACTGTTTTTTGTCCCCGTTGGATTAAAGTTTCGCTCTAGCGCAAGTGTCCGACCGCGCGATGACAGCGCACGCACGAAAGCTCGCCCGAGCTCTGGTGCGCGCCGTCGATTGTCGCGACGATCTCCGAGTGACACTTACGGCATGCCTGCTCGGTTACTTCGTGGTTGCGCGGGGTGATTTGAATCGGCTCGTGGAATGTGCCGGTCGTAAAATAGAAGGAATGCCAGAAACCGTTTGACGCTTTTGTCACATACTTGGCGATTGCGCCGGGCGGCGTGTGACAGTCGTTGCAAACGGCGACCGAGCGATGCGAGGATTTGACCCACCCGTCGAACTGTTCCTGCATGACGTGGCAGTTGGCGCACGCCTGCGGGTCGTTCGTCATGTAGGAATAGCCCTTAGCATAGATAAAGGTATAGCCGCCGATCCCGATGATCGCCCCGAGCGCGACGCCTAGGACAATGCCCTGCACGGTCGAGACGTTTAGAATTTTCCGCCGCCAGCCCTCACGTCCTTGAGACAAAGGTCTGCCACCTCTTGATTGAGTCTCCGCGTTTGATTGACAAGGTAATGCTTACAGGATGGCAACACTATAGCACGGATGCGACTCTACAAAAGTAATCAATTGTGTTGAGTTTCGATTCTATTAAGCCTTAACGCGCCAATTATTATTTGAAGGCAGTGGCCGTGAGCGCTTTGGGCGTTTCCGCCTCGGGCGATGGCGACAGCAACTCGTTCATATTCACGGTGTCTGTCGTCAAACGTTCCTCAAATAGTCGGCCTGAAGGCTCAAGAAAATCCATCGCGGTGATGATCCCGACAAGCAAACCGTCTTCGACAACTGGCAGACATCCGACCCTGCGCGAGCGCATCAACTCGACCGCTTCAAGCGTCGGGGTTGAAGGCGAGACGGTGACCGGATCTGTCTTCATAATCTGCCGGACGGCAACCGGATCAGTCGGCACGCCCGATGTGATGCCGCGCGCCAGCAGGCGCAGAAGGTCTCGATGCGAGATTACGCCAACCAGACGACCACCTTCGTCTTCGACGGGAACGTGACGGATGTGTCGCCAGTCCATCACGCTGGCGGCCAAATCAACCAGATCGTCGGGCCTCACCGTAAAGAGGTCTGTCGACATAAATTGCCCGACCGTCCGGTAGCCCTCCATCCAATTGTCGGCCTCCGTCCGCTCGATGATCGGCCAACGATGGACGGGCTCGCCCGTCTGTTGTCGCTCGAACATCTCGGCGGCGAGCGCGCGATGACGCGCATCGCGCAAGCCCTTTGTGCCAAGCGAGGCGAGAGATTTCAGAGTCCACTGCGAGCCGGTCTGTCCCGAGCGCACGCGCTCTTCCAATGTGCCGAGATAAAGGTCGATGTCGGTCTCGTCAACGTCTGCATCCTTTAGTCCTTCGCGCGCAAGCGGCAGAAGTTGTTCGAGTATAAGAGACGCGGCGGAGAAGCTTTCGCCGCCGATCCATGTAAACTGCGCGCCGAGTCCATAACGCGCCGCCGACCAGAAGTTGGTCTTCGCATCGTCAAACGACATCAGCTTGTCGATCTCGCCATAGACTTTCGGGAGCGACTGCATCAGCCCGATAAAGAAAGCGGCATTCGCCATCTCGTCAAGCGTGGTCGGCCCGGAGGGAAGCACGCGGTTCTCGATTCTCAAATGCGCGCGCCCATTCGCCACGCCGTAGCACGGACGATTCCACCACCAGACCGTCCCGTTGTGAAGATTCAAGGCCTTTAGTCGCGGAGCCTCGCCGCGCGCGAGAGATTCGAGCGAGTCTTCTTCAACATCACTCGTCAGGATGACGCGAAATCGCGCGATGTCTTCGCGGAACAGATCGACGACCGAGCCGGTCAGCCACCTTTCGCCAAACCCAACGCGCGTCGGAAAGCCGCGCGCTTGCTCTGCGGTCGAGCGCGCATCGGCCGAGTGTTGAAAAAGCGCGAGCCGCGTCTCGTGCCACAGACGGTTTCCCAGCCACAGGGGCGAGTTGACCGCCGCCGCAAGCACTGGCGCGGTGATGGCCTGCGCCATGTTGTAGAGCGGGACGAACTCTTCGGGGCCGACCTGTAAGTGAACCTGAAAGCTGGTGTTTGAGGAAAGGAGCATGATGTTGTCGGAGGTGACGTTGACCTCTTCAAGCCCCTTGATGTGGACGTTGATCGAGCCGTTGCGCATTCGCATAATCGCGTCATTGAGCTGCATGTAGCGCGGTTGCGGCGTGATGCTGCCGAGGTTGAGGTCGCCGCGCTGCAAGGTCGGAAGGATGCCGGCCAGAAGCACGTCTGCGCCGATGCTTTTTGCGCCCCTGCGCACAACGCCGATGACTTCTTTCATCTCGCGCTCCATCCGGCTCAAACAATCGCCGCTCAGAGAGAGCGGCGAAAGATTGGCTTCGATGTTAAAGCGCGCAATCTCGGTGACGATGCGCGGATCGTTTGTGCGCGCGATAACTTCGTCGGCGACGAAGGCCGGGCGCATGTTGCGGTCAACGAGAAACATCTCCTGCTCAGCGCCGATTCGTCGCACGCCGCTTTCGATGCGTCCCTCTTCGATCATTCGTTCGAGCGCGCGCAGATCGTTGAGCAGAGCTCTGACAAACGCCCGCACCTTAAAATCGTCTACTGTACTCTCGACGTGATGTTCGCCCATTGTGTTGTACCGGGAATTGAAGGGCTTCGGGCGAGAAAACGCACGGGAAGCCACGCTGTTGAGAGTTGGCCGTTTGTCTAACGGCGCTTCCGCCTTGTTATTGTCCTTACTTCAAAGCAAGCCGCATTCCCGTTTGTCAAACAGGGAAGCAAGCAAAAAAGTCGGCAGCAAAATCGCACGTCGTCGATCTTTGACGCGTCGCCCTGCTCTTCAAAGACGGGAAAAATTACCCACGCGCCGAACCCCGCTGTGGGAGATTACACAGACGTTAAACGATCAAAACACCTATGTTCGAACACAAAGTCCCAGACTTTTACACCTGTATCGAATGGTCAAGGCTATAATGTCCGCCAACCTGTCAAGACGCAAACTAAGGAGGCAGTATCTGATGAAATCATTTGCTTCAACAAAGCCCTCGCGCAGTCGTCGCCGTCGCGCATCTCTCGCACTGACGATGACGACCGCATGCATCATCCTTCTTCTCTCAGGTCTGCTAAAGGCACATGCACAGACAGGCGG
>CBDUCU010000225.1:0-6408 GCA_965365725.1 uncultured bacterium
CGCTCTCGAAAAACGAGATCGTCACGATGCTGCAAGCCGGAACTCAATCTGCAAAGGTCGAGCAGTTTGTCGAGTCGCGCGGCGTAAGCTTCCAGCTCAACCAACAGGCGACGCGCGAAATTAAGGCCGCCGGCGGCACAAACTCACTTATCGGAGCCATCGCTGCTGCCGCGCCGCGCGCAACCTCAGCACGCACGCCTGCAAAACCCACTCCATCTGAGCGCAACCCGCGTCCTGCGCCCGCGCGCGGGCCGGATTACGACGACCTGACCGATCAGGCAACTGCCGCCTACGACGCACGCAATCCTACGCGCGCCGTCCAGCTCTTGCAGCAGGCCATTCAGCTCGACTCAACGCAGCCGCGCGCCTATCAGTTGCTCGGCTTCACGCAGCTCTACCTGCAAAACGACATCGTCTCGGCAGAACGCAGCATGCGCGAGGCCATCACGCGCGGAGGTTCTGCCGCGTTCCGCGTCTTTCACGACCATTCGGACGGCTCGTTCAAACAAACCTGCTCGGGCACGCTCTTTGTCACGCAGACAAACGTTACCTTCAAGGCCGACGACGGGCGCGACACCTTCGAGGCGCTCGACTCGCAGATCAAAGAGATCAAGGTCAACAAGTTCGTCGGTCGCAATCCGTTCGGCGCGCTGCTCGGCGGCAAGGGCGATGTCGGCGCGTTTCACATCAAGGTTTCAAAGAACTACAATTTCGCTCCGCTCACAGAGAAGAAGCAGGAGTCGGAGTTGATCATCAAGCTGGTGAAAGAATTCGGCGCTCTCAAAGGCGACTGAACTTGTTTAGCCGCATCAATGAAGGCAATGCGGCGCGGAGTAATTCGATGTCAATACCATTCATCATTTCGACGCACGCCAAAGCGATGAGCGCCACCGCGCGCACACTCTCTATTTTGTTGCTTGCCGCCTCTTGTGCAGCCGCGCTTCTCCCCGCCGGCGCTTTGGCGCAAGCGAAAAAACCGATCAGCAAGAAGGGACTTCTCACCGCCATCAAGATCAATGGGCTGACGACGCGCGAGTTTGTCCGCGAGATTGAAACGCGCGGCGTTGATTTTGAGATGAGTTCGGCTGACGAAGCAGAGATTCGCAGCGCGGGCGCGCGACCGGAAATCATCGAGGCTGCACGCCTCAACTATCGCGCGCCGCGCACAAGACCGTCTGTGCCCGCCGCAAACAGCAACATTTCCCGTCCCGCCGCGACGAGACCCTCCGCGTCGATTCCCGCAGGGCCGCCGCTCTCAAAAAGCGAAGTGGTGACGATGCTGCAAGGCGGCATCGCGCCTGCGCGGGTCGAGCAGTTTGTCGAAGTGCGCGGCGTAAGTTTCTCGATCACGCCTGACGTTGCGCGCGAGATTACGGCTGCCGGGGGCACGCGCTCGCTCATCGGCGCGATCACTGAAAGAGCCGTCGCCTCCTCTTCAAACGATGATGATGATGATTATGATGCAGCCGCAGAGGAACGCAGCCCAAGCTATGACGGGTTGATCGATCAGGCACAAGCGTCATTCGATCAAGCAGTAGCCTACAATGATGCCAACGGCATGAGAAACGCGGTCGGCTATCTTGAACAGGCCATCAAGATGGATCCGTCGCAGGCCAAGGGCTTCCAGCTTTTGGGTCGGTGGCTTCTGCTGGCGGGCGACTTTACGCGCGCCGAGCAGGCCATGCGCGCTGCGATTGAGCGCGGCGGCTCGGCCTCTTTCCGCGTCGCACACGATCACGACGGCTCTTTCAACCAGTATTGCGAAGGCTCGTTCTTCGTCTCGAAATCGGGCTTGAGCTTTGTCGCCAACGACGGGCGCGACACCTTCGAGGTCGAAGATGCAAACGTCAAAGAGTTCAAGACAAATCGTCTGGTCGGAGCAAACGTCGGCGCTTTTCACGTCAAGCCCGTGCAGAAGATCAACGGGCGCGACAATTTCAACTTCGCGCCGCTCAGCACCAACAAGGCCGAGTCGGCGTTGATTATCCGTATGTTTCAGGCTTTCTAAACGTCGCCCTGAATGTGCTCCATCTGAGACTTAGAAAGTCTCAGATGGAGCACATTCTAAGCGCTCCTCACACGTCCTTTTCCGACATTACTTCCCTTCCGCCCGCGTCGCTTAATTCCCGCCGCCGAAGCTGTTATCATGTCTTGCGCTGCACACAACATCCGGCGAATAAATTCCTTTTCGAGTTGATTGATGACGCATCAGACAAAACAGAAAACACATATCGAATTCACCCTCAATGGCGAGAGCGTCGAAGTCGCTTTTGCGCCGCACAAGACGCTTTTGGAAGTCCTGCGCGAAGACTTAAATCTGACGGGCACAAAACATGGCTGCGAGCTTGGTGAATGCGGAACGTGCGCCGTGCTTGTTGACGGGCGTTCGATTCTTTCGTGTCTCATGCTCGGCCTTGAAGCCGAAGGCCGTCGCATCGAGACGGTTGAAGGCATGGCGACCGCAGAAGGCTTGCATCCTTTACAGGAAACTTTCGCCGACACGGGTGCAGCGCAGTGCGGCTATTGCACGCCGGGCTTTATGCTCGTCGCCAAAGAACTGCTCGCACAAAACCCCGACCCTTCGCGCGAAGAGATCAAAGAGGCGCTGAGCGGCAATCTCTGTCGCTGCACCGGCTACATCAAAATCTACGAAGCGGTCGAGCTGGCCGCCGCAAGGATGCGCGGAGAGGAAATGGAGCTTTCCAGAGAGAGTGTCTATGGTTGCGAATAAAGGCGAACGGCAAATGGGCGACAGCGAAAAGGTAAATGGGGCTGCGACGGCGAACGGCAAAGACTTCAAAGTTGTAGGCAAGCCCTTCCGCAAGGTTGACGCGCGCTCGAAGTGTGTCGGCGCGACAAAATTTGCCGACGACATTACCTTGCCGCGCATGCTCTATTGCAAGATTCTGCGCGCGACCGAGCCGCACGCATTGATTAAATCAATCGACGCTTCGAAAGCCCAAGCTCTGCCCGGCGTTTACGCCGTTATCACAGGCAAGGATTTGCCAATCACTTACGGCATCCTGCCCGTTAGTCAGGACGAGCACCCTCTGTGTGTCGAGCGCGTGCGTTTTGTCGGCGACCCTGTGGCGGCTGTGGCGGCGATTGACGAGGACACGGCTTTCGATGCGATGAACCTGATCGAGGTCGAGTATGAAAAGCTCCAATCGATTACGAGCATCGAAGAGGCCGCGCTCGTTGACGAGCCGCGCATACATGATTACGGCGATCACGGCAATATCCACAAACAGGTGCATCTCGAATTCGGCGATATGGACGAAGGCTTCAATGAAGCCGACCACATACGCGAGGACGTTTTCTTCTACGAAGGCAACACGCACTTGCCGATGGAGCAGCATGCTTCGGTTGCCCACTACGATTCAGACAACAAGCTGACGCTTTGGAGTTCGACGCAAACGCCGCACTACGTTCATCGCGCGCTCGCCAAGACTTTGGAGATGCCAGCCGCGCACATACGCGTCATCGCCACGCCGAACGGCGGGGGTTTTGGCGGCAAAAGCGACCCTTTCAACCATGAGATTGTCGTCGCCAAGCTCTCGATGATGACCAAGCGGCCAGTCAAGATTACTTTGACGCGTGAGGAAGTTTTCTATTGTCATCGAGGTCGTCACCCTGTTCTCATGAAGATAAAAACGGGCGTGAAAAAAGACGGCTCGATCACGGCGATGGACTTTCAGACGTTTCTTGACGGCGGCGCTTATGGCTCTTACGGAGTTGCTTCAACCTTCTACACGGGCGCTCTACAGACCGTCACCTACGAAGTTCCGCGTTATCGTTTTCGAGGACTCCGCGCGTTTACGAACAAGCCGCCGTGCGGCCCGAAACGCGGGCACGGCACGCCGCAGCCGCGCTTCGGCCTTGAGATTCAGATCGATAAGATTGCGGAAGATTTGAATTTAGACCCCGCAGAGCTTCGTCTGAAAACTCTGGTCGAACCCTATTCGGTAACGGCGAACTATTTGAAGATCGGCTCGATGGGTCTGGGCAAATGCATCGAGAAGGTTGTCGAAGGCTCCGGCTGGAAGAACAAGTTTAGAAAGCTTCCCTTCGGGCGCGGTGTCGGCATCGCTTGCAGCTCGTACATCTGCGGCGCAGGGCTTCCGATCTACTGGAACAACATGCCGCATTCGGGCGTGCAGCTACGGCTCGACCGGCAGGGCGGCGTGTGCGTTCAGTGCGGCTCGACAGACATCGGGCAAGGGTCGGATTCCATACTCGCTTACATCGTCGCAGAAATTCTCGGCATAGACCCTTTCGACATCCGCGTCGTAACAGCCGACACGGATTTGACTCCCGTCGATTTAGGAAGCTATTCGAGCCGCGTCACGCTTATGACCGGCAACGCCGCGATTCAAGCTGCCGAACGCGCACGCGAGCTTTTGACGATGGCCGTTGCGGAAAAACTGGGCGTGCCGGTTGAAAATCTCTCGTTTGCCGAGCGTCGCGTCTTCGACGTTGAAAACCCCGAAGTTGGAGTTTCATTTGCCGAAGCGGTCATGCTTGCCGAATCGAAGTTCGGCACAATCGGTACGGTCGGCTCATACACGCCGCCGCGCTCGCCCGGTCGGTTCAAGGGCGCGGGTGTCGGCCCTTCGCCTGCTTACAGCTATTCGGCTGCCGTGGCGGAAGTCGATGTCGATCCGGAGACGGGGCTGGTCGTCGTCGAGAAGATTTGGGTCGGCCACGACATCGGACGCTCGATCAACCCGATGCTTGTGATGGGACAGGTCGAAGGCGGGGTTTACATGGGCTTGGGCGAAGCTCTCATGGAAGAGATGACCTATCGCGCCAACCGAAACGTCGTACACAAGTTTCCTTCGGTGCTCGAATACAAAAGCCCGACGACTCTTGAGATGTGCGACGTTGTCACATATCTCATCGAAGACGCAGACCCAAACGGGCCGTTCGGCGCAAAAGAGGTGGGGCAGGGGCCGCTTCTGCCCGTCATGCCTGCGGTCGCAAATGCGGTCTTTGATGCGGTCGGCGTGCGTGTCGATGAAGTTCCAATCACACCCGAAAAAGTTCTCTCCGCGCTGCGTGCAAAGTCGCAAGGCAAAGAGCCGCGCTTCGGGCCGAAAGATGTGCCCGATGTTGTGTGGCCCGACCCGCTCAAAGTCTTAACGCCTGCCGAAGGCGGCGACGGTAAAGAGATGCCGCGCGTTGCTATTCATTCGTAAGGCAAGGCTTTGATGAAGCTACCTAGCGTGAGCGTGCTGTTATTGATATTAAGAAACTCCGTGATTACAGTTTGAATCCGAATCACCCAGAGGGAAAACACAAAGCCCGCGTATTTCTGGAAAAATAAACTTCAAAGCAGCCGACGCAGAACGCTTGCGAGAACTAATCACGAAAGCAATCTTGATAGAAGAGGCAACGGAACAACTGCCTACGCTATATGGACAACGGTTCATTGTAGACTTTGAGGTCAGGCGGGAAGAGAATTTGGTGTTGACGCTAGTAACGGTGCGCACAGCTTGGATGATCAGGAATGATGAAGATTTCCCGCGCTTGACGAGCTGCTTTATCCCACAAAGGAGATTTTAGCAGATGGATGAGATTAAGTTACTTGACGTAGTGGCGCTGACAGAGAATTTAGAGTCAGAAGGATTGCGGCGCGGTGAGGTTGGCACCGTTGTCGAGCAGTGGGCGAATGGCATCTTCGAGGTTGAATTCAGCGACGATTCCGGCAGGGCATGTACTTTTGCCGCAGTGCCCGTCGAAAAATTGATGAAGCTTTATTTCCGCAAAGACGAAGCTGCCTGAGAAGAGCGACGGTAAAGAGATGCCGCGCGTGGCCGTGCATTCATAACAGTAAAGGAATTAAATCAAGCCGATATGATGCGACTTCCTAAATTCTCCTACCTTGTTCCGCGCACAATCGGGGACGCGGTGAGGATGATGGGCGATGCCGGGCCGGAAGGTCAATTTGTCGCCGGCGGTACGGATTTGTACCCGAATATGAAACGCCGACAGCAGATGCCGCGCACTGTGATTTCTGTCGCGCGCATTCCCGATCTGCAAAATATTGAAGGCGACGGCCAATCAGGAATACGAATCGGCGCGGGTGTGTCCCTGACAGAGATTATCGAGCATCCTGTAGTCAACCGCGATTACCCGGCGGTCGCACACGCGGCGCGCACCATCTCGACACCGTCTTTGCGGAACATGGGAACCATCGGCGGAAATCTTCTGCTCGATACGCGCTGCAACTATTACGATCAAAACTATGAGTGGCGGCGCGCAATCAATTTCTGCATGAAGAAAGACGGTGACATTTGTTGGGTTGCACCGGGAAGCCCGAAGTGTTGGGCCGTGCAGTCAGCAGACCTTGTGCCTTTGATGGTTGCCATCGGCGCGCAGGTGCGGCTTGTCTCGACGGTCGGCGAC
>CBDUCU010000226.1:0-6406 GCA_965365725.1 uncultured bacterium
GGAGGCAGACGAGTTTTACGGCGAGATCATCCCGGCGCATCTGTCTGCGGATGCGAAAAACGTGATGCGCCAATCCTTCGCCGGCCTTCTCTGGTCAAAACAGTTCTATCACTACGTTGTGCGCGAATGGATTGAAGGCGACGCTGCTCAACCGCCGCCGCCTCTTGAGCGCAAGCGGGGGCGCAACTGTGAGTGGACGCATCTCTATAACGCCGATGTAATTTCGATGCCCGACAAATGGGAGTATCCCTGGTATGCGGTTTGGGATCTGGCTTTTCACTGTCTGCCGCTTGCGCTCGTCGATTCAGATTTTGCCAAAGAACAACTCTTGTTATTTTTGCGCGAGTGGTACATGCATCCGAACGGTCAGATACCGGCCTACGAATGGTCGTTTGGCGATGTAAATCCGCCCGTGCATGCGTGGGCTGCGTGGCGCGTCTATAAGATCGAAGAGAAAAGGCGCGGGCGCGGTGACCGTGAGTTTCTTGAAAAGGTCTTTCACAAGCTGCTTCTGAATTTTACATGGTGGGTCAATCGAAAGGATGCTGAGGGCAACAACATCTTTGAGGGCGGATTTCTCGGACTCGACAACATCGGCGTTTTTGACCGCAGCGCGCCTTTGCCGACGGGCGGTTACATCGAGCAATCGGACGGCACAAGCTGGATGGCGATGTACACGCTCAACATGCTGGCAATTGCGCTCGAATTGGCCAAACAGGACTCGGCTTACGAAGACGTGGCCTCAAAATTTTGGGAACACTTTATCTATATCGCCGCCGCGATGAACAATCTCGGCGGCGAAGAAATCTCTCTCTGGGATGAAGCCGACGGCTTTTTCTATGACGTGCTTCACTCAAGCGACGGCTCGCACTTCCCTCTCAAAGTCCGTTCGATGGTCGGCCTGATTCCGCTCTTTGCCATCGAGACGCTCGAAGGCGATGTGCTCGATACGATGCCCGGTTTTAAGCGGCGCATGGAATGGTTTATCGAAAACCGTCCTGACCTGACGCAGAACGTCGCGCGCATGCGCCCGCATGGTGCTATAAGCGACCGGCGCATGCTCTCGGTCGTCAATCGCGAACGGCTGCGCCGCGTGCTCTCGGTGATGCTCGATGAAGACGAGTTTTTATCGCCCTACGGAATCCGCGCTCTTTCGCGCAGACATAAAAATAGTCCGTATCTATTGCAGGTTGACGGCATCGAGCATCGCGTCGATTACGAGCCGGGAGAAAGCTCGACGGGACTTTTCGGCGGCAACTCAAACTGGCGCGGCCCCATCTGGTTTCCCGTCAACTATCTGCTCATCGAATCGCTGCAAAAATTTCACCATTATCTCGGCGAAGATTTCAAAGTTGAATGCCCCACAGGTTCGGGGCAGTTGATGACGCTCTCAGAGGTCGCCGCTGAATTGTCGCGCCGTCTTTCGCACATTTTCTTACGCGACGCGCAGGGGCGCAGGCCCGTCTTCGGTGACACGGAAAAGTTTCAGCATGATCCACATTGGCGCGACCTGCTTCTTTTCTATGAATTCTTCAACGGCGACAACGGCGCTGGTCTTGGCGCAAGTCACCAGACAGGCTGGACCGGACTCGTCTCCAAGCTTCTGCAACAGAGCGGAGAATAGTCAGCAAGTGAATTGCTTTTGAATGTGACGCTCGCGTTATGAACGCACACCAGATGCTTTTGTAAGTTGCTATTTCTGCCGTCCAGCCATCTTCGCTTTCCAGAATCACAAAGTCATTCTTAATTCTGTTTTTGGGACGGGTTTATTTGACTGCCCGGTGTGCCGGTCTCAACGGGCGTGTCTTTTGTATTGCTCCATTCAAAGAACGAGCCGTCGTACATCACCACGTCGTAGCCGAGATACTTGGCCGTAAAGTATGTGTGCGAGGCTTGCCCGCCCGTTCGACAGTAGGTCACAAGCTTTTGACCTGATGTCGCGCCTGTTGCTTCGTAAAGACGGCGCAGCTCAATGGGAGAACGCATCACGGGATTTTCGCGGCTTACGAGGTGCTGCATCCAGAAGAGGTTTGTCGCGCCGGGGATGTGGCCGCCGCGCGGCACTCCGTCGCCCGGTTTTGTCCCCGCATACTCTTCCGCCGGTCGCGCGTCGATGAGAATTGTGCTTGGGCCTTCGACATTTTTTGCAGCCCAGGAGAGATCACGCACGCGGTCAATATCCGTGACCGCGTCAACCTGCACACGCGGCGTAAACATAGCGGGTTTCGCCTCAACCACTTCGGTTGTCAACGGGCGTTTTTCTGATTTCCATTTTTCAAAGCCGCCGTCGAGTAACGCCGCTCTGTGTCCGTGTCCGAGATAGTCGAGCGTAAAATATGCGCGCGCGGCAGACAGCCCCGCGTTGTCGCCATAAAGCACGATCCGCGCTTCATCGCCAATTCCCAGTCGTTCAAAAAGGCTTTTCAGATCGGCAACGGGCGCAAGCTCATTGGGCACGCCGTCGCGCGTCGCGGTAATTTCGTTCCACCCGACGAAACGTGCGCCGGGGATATGGCCTTGCTCGTAATGCGCGCGCTCGCGTGCGACGTGTAAAACGACAACCTTTGAGTCTGTCAACCGACCCGCGAGCCAGTCAGTCGTTACAAGCATCTCAGAACGCACGACTGGCTTCGTCGTTGTTGACGATGCGGCGCGTCGTTGTCCAAACATTGCCGGTGAATGAAGCAGCAGCAGTGCGACGACCCCGACCAATCCATTTTTGAATAGTTGCGTTAAGCCCGGCAAACGCCTTTTGTTGTTTATGATGTTTTCTCCTCGATTGAAGCTCTATGAATTGCTTTAGATACGCGCGGGCACCGGCCAAATCTCTTGCTCAATTTTATGCGTCGCTGCATTTTGCCATCCTTCGCCGACGGGTTGGCCATCTCTGATGTAGAGCGTGCGGTTGGCAAGCAAGGCGTTTTCCGGATTATGCGTGACCATAAAAATGGTCTGCCCTAAAGAGTTGAGATCGAGAAAAACGCGCATAATCTCTTCGCCGGTCTTGGTGTCGAGCGTGCCGGTCGGCTCGTCGGCGAGAATAAACGGCGGCTCGTTGACGATGGCGCGCGCAATCGCCAAACGCCCCTGTTCCCCGCCCGACAATTGATTCGGCAATCTGTGAGCCTTGTCTATCAGACCGACTTTTTCAAGCGCCGACAATGCACGCGCGCGTTTCTCCTTCGCGCTCATCTGCTTTATCGCAAGCGGCAGAGAGACATTTTCGACTGCGTTTAGATAAGGCATCAAGTGATGTTGCTGGAAGACAAAACCGATGTATTCGCGCCTAAAGTCAGCGAGCTTCTCATCCGAGAGAGAAAACACGTCGATGCCGTCAACCAAGACCTCGCCGTTTGTCGGGCGATTCATCGCGCCGATGATCGTCAACAGCGTGCTTTTGCCGGAGCCTGAAGGCCCCATCAAAGAAACAAATTCGCCTTCGCGCACTTCTAAGTCAACCCCCGTGAGTACGTGCGTAACAGCGCCGTCGTCCTCAGTTTGATAACTCTTGCTGACGTTTCTGACGATTAAGAAAGACATCACAAACTCCCTTACACGTAACGAACTGCTTCTGACGGATCAAGCTGCGCGGCGCGAATTGTCGGATAGATGCTGCTCACAAGACTCACGCCGAGCGCGGCGGCAATTGCCGCCAAAGCAAGCGTTGCATCAGGTCGCAATTCGAGTCCCGTCACGCTGAAGTAAGGCAGCGCCGCCCAGCTTGCAAACAATCCGACAGCCCAACCCAAAATTCCTCCTGCCGCGCTGACGACGGCGACCTCCAACATTAGCCACTTGATAATGTGCGTGCGACGGTAGCCGATAGCGCGCAGCACGCCGATCTCTTTTGTTCGTTCGACGACCGAACCTGTCATCGTTGTAAAGACCATCAACGCACCGATGAGAATGACGACGGCTGAGACGGCGAAGGCAAAGCGCCTCAGACGCTCGACCGCTTCCGTTCGCGCACGTACGGCCTGTTGCAACGCAGACACTTTTGCGTTTGGAAGCTGCATCGATATCTGCATTACAATGTCTTCGACCGGACAATCCTGACAAAGCGCACTCACTTCGACAAGACTCAACTGATCGGGCTTGCCCAAAAGAGTCTGCACGCCTTTAAGGTCGCCAAAGATCATTTCGTCTTCACGCCCGCCCGTCGGCGCGATCACGCCCGCCACACGATATTCGCGCCCCGCAACGCTCAGCCGTTCCCGCACAAGACGAAAATGGCTTGCAGCGTGTTTATGATGCCCGCTCATCTCCTTTGCAGTCGTTGCATACGTTGGGACAACCGCAAAGGATAGGTCTTCTTCGTTCGGCTCAATAAGCGACAAGGCTTTCGCCGCTTCGTAGCCGACAATCAGATCATCTTCGGCTTGAGGCTTGCGGCCCACAAGCCGCCACCATTGTTTGAGCATCAGCTCCTGTTTGAAATCCACGCCCGCAAGTAAAACCTGTCGGCCTTCCGTCTCGACCGCGCCTAAAATCTTTGGGGCGACGACGGCGAGCCTGTTGCGGTAAGGGATTTCGCTGATGCGTTTGTGGTCTTCGGTCTTTAACTGTCCCACGTCGAAGGAAACGCCGGAGACTGCGACCCCGCCGTAATCGAGTGTGAAGCTGTCGGATTTGGGCACGACGACGATGTTTGCGCCATACTGGTCAAGCTGCAAACCGATCTCGTCTTTGATCATCCGGCTGAGCGTCAAGAGCGCGACGACCGTCGCCACGCCGATTGAGATGCCGACGACGAGAAACGCCGCGCGCCCCTTTCGCCGTTTGAGATTGGCAAAAGCTATTGTGCTGATTCGCATATCGACAAACCTTTTAGAAGTAGGAGCTGCCCTTCTCCAACTCGCTCTTTTTGATAACGAGATCGCTGCCGTCAACCGTGCGCGTCAAGGCAATCGGATGGCAGCCGCCCTCGTTGTGCGGCCCGATGTCGTCTGTGGCAAAACTGCGCCCGCAGTTGCGACAAATCATGTCCGCGCCTTTCTGGTAATAACCCTTCTTTGCATGAAAGCAGACTTCGCATGCGTCGAGCGCAGCGCGATAGGTGTTGTCAGCAATCTTGACGGCAAAGAAACGGACGGGCTTGCCGCTTGCAAGCTGCGGCTCGAAGAAGACGGCCTTGCCGCCTTCGGGTTCCTTGAGCGGGATGCGAATCTCTTCAGCGCCCGTACTCGTTGCGGGCTTTACCTGCGCCGCCTTTGTCGGTTGCGCTTCGTCCCTGTTCATATTGGCGAAAACCAGATAGCCTGCGAGACCGACGAGCGCGAGAACGACGATCAAGAATTTTAAGTTGCCGCTCTTTCGCTCCTGTTGTGTAAACTGCGCTCTCTTCTCATCGCGCACGTTGTCTCTCGGTTGTTGTTGCTCTGCGTTGTTACTCATAATTCCTCCAACTTATTTGTTCTTATCTTCTGCTCGCAAGCCCGAACACAAAATCAGTGTTGATGTTGGGGTTGCGTTTGTGTTTGCACTCCTGCCGGGTTGAGCTTGAGCCATTCGGCCCTCAACATAAAACTTCCTTCCGTGACGACGCGGTCGCCGACAAAGAGTCCTTCGACGACCGGATATCTGCCGTTGGATTCAGCGCCGAGCCTGACCGCGCGCATGATGAACTTGTTCGGGTCGGCTGTTGCAAGAAAGACCACCTGCCGGTTGTTGATGCTTTGGACAGCCGAAGCCGGAACGGTCGGTGCGGTCGCTTCCGCTCCGCCCAATGCTCCGAAAGCGACGTTGACGTACATTCCAATCTTGAGCGCCTGCGCTGGATTGGCAAGCTCGATGCGCACCTGCGCTGTTCTCGTCGAAGCGTCAAGCTGCGGGTCAACATAAGCGACGCGACCGCGAAACACTCTTCCCGGATACGCATCGCTTGAGACGCTTGCGCCGCTTCCGACGCGCACGCGCGCGAGTTCTTTTTCATAAACCTGACCGATGACCCAAACGGTCGAGAGGTCTGCCACTCTGACGATTTCTTTGTTCATCTCGACGACTTCGCCGGGGTTTGCGCTGCGACTGATGATCGTTCCGGAGATGGGCGCAGGCAAAGACACTTCCGATGTAATTTGCGAGGACGAACGCAAAGATGCGATGCGCTGCTGCGTCAAACCCAGCAACAAAAGTCTTTGTTTGAGAGAAGCGATCTCGGATTCCGCAGACCGCAGACGCGTCGTCGCCATCTCAAGCTCTTCGCGGCTCGCCGCACCAATCTCGACAAGCTGCACCGTGCGTCGGTGTCTCTTCTGTTGCTCGTCAAGCTCTGCAAACGTGGTCAGATATTTTGATTGCGCCATTGCCAAGTCATCGCTAAAGACGACGGCCACAGTTTGCCCGCGACGCACATTCTGCCCCAATTCCACATCGACGCGACGGGCGATGCCGCCGACCAATGTGACGA
>CBDUCU010000227.1:0-6403 GCA_965365725.1 uncultured bacterium
GAGGTCTGAGGATTTGAGCATATAGCCCGTCGCTCCGGCGGCAAGCATTTGATTGACGTGCGCCGTGTCGTCGTGACGCGTGTGCACGAGAACTTTTAAGTGCGGCATCTCTGTCTTCAAACGTCTGACGAGCGGCGCACCGTTCAACTCCGGCATCGAGATATCGACGATAAATAGATCGGGATGCAGCCGCATGACCATCTCGAGCGCAGTGCGCCCGTTGGCCGCCTCGCCGATCACTTCCATGTCGGGTTGCATGGCGATGCGATACTTTAAACCTTCACGCGTCGAAGCGTGATCGTCAGCTAGAATGATGCGCAACTTTTTCACGAACGCTCCCGGATATTTCTCCCTGCTCTAACGGCACACTGACAAAGACCGCGCAACCTTTGCCCGGCGCGCTCTCTAGGGCGAAGAGCCCGCCTACTGACTCGGCCCTCTCGCGCATTCCTATCAAACCGAAGCTCTGTGATTGGCTTGCCGCTTCGCGCGCTGCGGCAGGCTCGAAACCTTCTCCGTCGTCTTCCACAATCAGACGCAGATGATCGCTCTCACGGAACAGCAGCACGCCGACGCGTCTGGCTTGCGCGTGTTTGAGAACGTTAGTAAGCGATTCCTGCACCACGCGATAAAGCGCCGCCTCGACGTGAGGCGGCACGCGGTCGTCCTGATCAAATCCTGTAGCCTCAAATTCGATGACGACCGAGTTGCGCTCCGACCAGTCGCCGATGTAATTCCCAAGCGCCGCGACCAAACCGAACTTGTCGAGCGCCGGGGGTCGCAATTCCCAGACGAGGTGTCTAATCTCCTGTTCGAGACCTTTCATCATCTCTTCAAGACGGCGCGTGCTGACGCGTCGCTCCTCGCCCTCGCCGCGCTCGTTCTTCAAAACCTCGATCTCAAGTCGGACGCGACTGAGAGCCTCGCCCATCCGATCATGCAGCTCGGCGGCAATGCGCCGTCGTTCTTCCTCTTCGACGGCGGCGAGCCTTTTTTGCAGATGCGTGCGTTCATCTTCTTCCTGCTTCTGACGGCTGATGTCGATCATTACGCCGCGCAGTTTTGTAGATTGCCCTTCCTGCTGATAAACCGTCACGATGTCGCGCAGCCAGATGATGCGTCCGTCGGCTGCAAACATTCGATATTCAAATTCGTGATCGCATCCTTCGGCCGTCGCCTTTTCGCAGAAAGCGACAACCCATGCACGATCATCCGGGTGGAGATGGCTCGGCCAGAAGGTCGCTCCCACCCATTCGCTGACGGGATAGCCGAGCAGACGTTCAGCCTGACGGCTGACGAACGTAAAGCGATTGAGCTGCGGGTCAAACTCCCACAAGATGCCGTCGATAGAGTTGACGAGCGCTTCGTAATCCTGCTGCTTCTGCCGGAGAGCCTCTTCAGCGCGGCGACGTTCCGTAATGTCGCGCGTCACATTTGCGAAGCCGAGCAGCTTTTCCTCATCGTCGCGTAAAGGCGTAATGACGACGCTTGCAAAAAAACGCGTCTCGTCTTTGCGCATGCGCCAGCCCTCAACCTCGAAGCGTCCCACGCGCGCCGCTTCTTCGAGGTTGCGTGTGGGTGTGCCTTCTGCCTGCTCGTCTGGTGGATACAAACAGGAAAAGTGTCGGCCAATAATCTCATCTGACCTATAGCCTTTGATACGCTGTGCGCCTTCGTTCCAACTTGCGACGCGGCCCTCCGCATCAAGCATGTAGATGGCGTAGTCGTGCACGCCCTCGATCAAAAGGCGGAACGTCTCCTGACTTTGGCGGAGTGCCTCGCCCGTCCTCTCGCTCTCGGCGATGCTGCGTCTGACCAGCGCAAAGATCAAGAGACCTGTGACCGCGAAATAGACAATGCCTTTGACGCTGCCCCAACGCATCTGAGAGCGCGGGTCATCGACAAATGCGGTCAGCAACTGATCGGTAAACGCGATCCAGAGAGCGCCGAAGAAGATATAGGCGAGCGCAATCTTCAGTGCGGCTAAGTCGGACTTTTGCCACCCGTCCCTCATCATTGGCGCTTTCCTGCGAGCGGAGAATTGAACTTCCAAACCGCAAAGGCTTGCCGCTCAGGGTGAGCTAAACGGCCCACCTTGACAAGGCAAAAAAACTATCTGTTGAATCAAAGCGACCTGAGAAGCGCCGCTCTGCCGCACGGCATTTGAGAGTCTCTTTCTCTTGTCTGTTGTTATGCCACGACCTGATGGTCAATGTCCATCAAAGAATTTATCAGGGTCGAAGCAGCAGCGCGATTAAATCGGCGCGACGCTTGACGTGCAACTTCGTAAAAATCTGGCGGAGATGAAACTTAACAGTCTGCTCGCTGATAAAAAGCCGCGCGCCGATCTCGGCGTTGGTCAATCCTTCAGCGCAGCAGAGCGCCACCTGCGCTTCACGGCGGCTGAGTTCGCCGTGCGAGGCCACGCGTTTGACGGCGACTTGAAGACCTTTGGCGCGCAGCAGATTGCCGGCCACTTCTTGTGGATACGGGTCGCGGCCTGCCGCACGACGACGCGTAAAAATCTCTTCAGGATTGTAAACGACATAGACGCTCCCGCCTGTGCGCCGGCGCGTCTCTGTGGCAGAGGTTTTCCGCTCGATGCTCAGCTTCGAGATGAGTCCTGCAAGTCCGCGTCTGATTGTGCTGTAACTGCCGACCCCTGTCAGCGCCATCAAACCGCGCACTGTCGCCTTGCAAATGCTGTTCTCTTTATCGGCGCGGCGGGCCATTGCTTCATAAAGTTTTTGCTCGACAGGCGTGTGACTGAGTGCGAGCAGTGCGGCCAACTCTTCTTCGCGCGCCGACAAGCTGCGACCGACGCTTCGATAAAGTGCGCTTAATTCGTCCTGCGAACGGGGCGGCTTTGCAAAAGTCAATAATAAAGACGAACCGTCTAGGAATTCCCGCATTTATTTCTCCGGTCAGATTTTTTGCTTTGTGAAAATTTGCGGCTTGGGGACAAAAAGGGCATTGAGGATTTGACTGGTCGGGTGTTTTGCACCAAAAAAGTGCGGATTCCTAACCACAAACTACCACCAGCGATTTGGCTTGCGAGCGCTATGCCAGCAGTCCTAACGGAAATTTCCAAGCTCAGACCGAGAACTGACAGAACTTGTCAATGTGGCATCTCCAGGGGCTTCTTTCTGACCGAGTTGCGGCACATCTACTCTAACGCGCACCCAAAATCCTCATGAATGAGTGCATTTTTATCTTGCCTTGAGTGGCATCGAATTTGATAAAGTATTTTCAGCAGAGAGGCCCGCCCCGTATCCTCTCTTCAGAGATTTCACCAACATCGACCAAGCTTCCCTCACGATCAGGGGGTTTAATGGATTCAGCAGGTAGCCAGCGTTTCCCAAACTGGATGATCCGTGCGTCTGCCGTCTGCGGCGCAGGGCTTTTACTCTTTTCCGTCTATCGTCTGCCCTCTGCGAAGGAGGCAGCGCTTCCGCTCCTGCTCATCTCGTTGACGGGCGTCCTTCTCAGTCTGAAATTCTCCGCGCGGCCTGCGCACGATGCGCGCTACATCCCCGTCACGGAGATTTTTATTCTGTTTACGCTCCTTCTCTTTGACGGTGAGGCCGCCGTCATCGTCTCCGCCGTTGTCGCCCTCTGCATGGCGCTGCGTTCGAGCAACAGCGCGGCGAGCATTTTGTGTAAGTTCTCTGTCACGGTCATCTCAACGGCTATGTTTGCCGGGATGCTGCGCGCCACTTACGGGTCGCTCAATGGGCTTTGGAGCTCCACTCTCTCGCTTCAGTTTGCCAATGCGTTCGCCGTCGCGCTGCTCTCACAGGCTGTGTTTAATGCAAGCGTCGCCGCCGCCGGTATTCCACCTTCGGCTGGAAGCTCGCGGTTGAAAACTTGGTTTCTCAATTTGTTCTGGCGCACCATTGCGCTTGTCGGTGCAGGGCTAGTCAGTTTTCTGCTTGCATACCTCGTCGTCCTGCTCGGCCACGCCAACTTCGTCGCCGCCTGCGCGCTTATCGCGCTCGGTTTTGTCGCCTATTTCGCTTTTGATCTCAACCCGGCGCTCAGCACAACACAGGCCAAGCTGCTTGAGAAGCGCGACCGCGCCGCAACGGGCGACAACGAGCGTTTTCGCAGCGCCTTTGATCATGCGGCCATCGGTATGGCGCTCGTCTCATCGGAAGGACGCTGGCTGCAGGTCAACCGATCCTTGTGCGACATCCTCGGCTATGCCGAACACGATCTGCTCTCGACGGACTTTCTCGGCATCACGCACCCGGAAGATCTGCCTGCCGCGCTCGCTAACATTTCGCAAGTGCTCAAAGGCAAAACGGCCACCTCGCAGATGGAGAAACGCTACATACATAAGAACGGCCATGAGGTTTGGGTACACTGGTGCGTGAGCCTTGCGCGCGACGCTTACACGCAGAGCGTCCATCTCATCTTTCAGATTCAGGACATCACAGACCGCAAGCTGGCCGAGCAGCGTCTTCATCACGATGCTTTCCATGACGCGTTGACTGGGCTTCCCAACCGCGCGCTTTTCATGGATCACCTTAAGCTCGCCATCGCGCGCTCGCAGCGTCATCATCAACGTCTCTTTGCCGTCCTTTATCTTGACCTCGACCGCTTCAAGATCGTCAACGACTCTCTGGGCCACACCACCGGCGACCAACTCCTTGTTGGTATAGCCGACCGCCTCAAACAGAATTTGCGGCCCGGCGACACCGTCGCGCGATTGGGCGGCGACGAGTTCACCGTGCTTGTCGAAGACATCGCCGACGAGGCCGAAGCCATCCAGATTGCCGAGCGCATCCAAAAAGAGCTGAGCATTCCGTTTGCGCTCAATGGCCGCGAAGTCTTCACCACAATCAGCATGGGAATCGCGCCCAGCTCGACCGGCTACGCCAACGCCGAAGATATCCTGCGCGATGCCGATACGGCGATGTATCGCGCCAAAGCTTCGGGCAAAGCGCGCTATGAAATCTTCGATACGGCCATGCACGCGCGCGCCTTGAATCTCCTCCAGATGGAGACCGACATGCGCAGGGCCGTCGAGCGCGAGGAGTTTTTCCTTCACTACCAGCCCATCGTCTCGCTTGAGAACTTCGCCCTGCGCGGTTTTGAAGCGCTGGTCAGATGGCAGCATCCGGAGCGCGGCTACATCTCACCGATGGATTTTATTCCGGTCGCAGAAGAAACGGGTCTTATCATCCCGCTCGGCGAATGGGTCTTAAGAGAGGCTTGCCGCCAGATGCAACGCTGGCAGAAGCTGTTTCCTTCGGACACGCCTCTGTTTATCAGCGTCAACCTGTCGAGCAAACAGTTCGGCCAAAGCGACCTCATCGAGAAGGCCGCCACTATCTTCCACGAGACGGGTATCAACCCGCGCACGATCAAGCTTGAGATCACCGAGTCGGTCGTTATGGAGAATATCGAGACGGCAACCGAGATGCTCAAGCAACTGCGCGCGCTCGGCGTGCAGCTTTCAATCGACGACTTTGGCACGGGCTACTCCAGCCTTTCATATCTCCACCGCTTCCCCATCGACACGCTCAAGATCGACCGCTCGTTTGTCACGCGCATGTCGGGCCAGAACGAGAACACAGAAATTGTCCGCACCATCGTCGTGCTCGCACAGAACCTCGGCATGGACGTGGTGGCCGAAGGCGTTGAGACAAACGATCAGTTGCGTCTGCTGCGCGAGTTGGGATGCGAGAACGGGCAGGGCTACTTCTTCTCGAAGCCGGTCAACAAACATGGGGCCGAAAAGATCATTGCCGACACCTATGATGCGATGCTCGCCTCTACAAACGTCGGCATTATCCAGCCACGTCAATCAAAGACCGTGCGCGTGGCTTAACGCGCAGACACCAACAGGAAAGGCAACAGTGGAAAGCAGATGCTTTCCACTGTTGCCTTTTCGCTTTTCGCGTTCTGTTTACTGGCGTGGTCTGACGGTGATGAAAAAGGTGTTAGCGCCGCGCGCGACGAGCAGCACGAGAGGCCGCGTGCCAGCGCGTTCGATCGCCGCACGCAAATCATCAATGGTGCGGACGCTTTGACGGTTGACTTCGACGATCACGTCGCGCGGTTGAATGCCGGCTGTGGCAGCAGGGCCTGATGGGTCAACCTCGCCGACGAGTAAGCCTTGTGTGCCCGCAGGCAGCCGGAGACGCTCGGCCATCTCAGGCGTAAGCGGTTCGACCGCAAGTCCGAGTTTGCCCGCGCCGCCTTCGCGCTGCCCTTGCGAATCACGGTTCCCGCCTACTTGCGCGCCTTCGGGCGTAAACTCGCCGAGTGCGGCACGCCACTGCTGTTCGCGTCCATCGCGGACAATCGACAGCGTCACTTCCGAGCCGGGCGCGGTTGAGGCGACGCGGTTGCGGAAAGTGTTCGGGTCGTTGACGGCCTGACCGTTGAGCGCCGT
>CBDUCU010000228.1:0-6381 GCA_965365725.1 uncultured bacterium
CCACAGGCACAAGCTCTTCGAGCGGCTTCGGACTAATTACAACGCCCGCCGCATGCACCGACGAATGGCGCGCGCAGCCTTCCAGACGTTTGGCGATGTCGATGATCTTGCGCGTCTGCGCGTCCGTCTCAACCGCCTGTTTTAGCTCGGGCACCATCTCCAGCGCCTGATCGATTGAGACGTTGCGCCCGCGTATCGGTGGCGGAATCAGCTTGGCAATCTTTTCGACATCCGAATATGGAACGTCGAGCGCTCGGCCCACGTCCTTGATCGCCGCCTTCGATGCCATCGTCCCGAACGTGATGATCTGACACACGGAATCGCGCCCGTAAAGCTGCGTCACGTGGTTGATGACTTCGGCGCGACCGTGAACGCAAAAGTCGATGTCGATATCAGGCATCGAGACGCGCTCGGGATTGAGAAAGCGTTCAAACAGCAGGTCGTATTGGATGGGATCAACGTCTGTGATTTCGAGACAGTAAGCTACTAAACTCCCTGCCGCGCTGCCGCGACCGGGCCCGACGGGGATGTTTCTGTCTTTCGCAAATTTGATGAAGTCCCAGACGATCAGGAAGTACGAGGGAAAGCCCATCCGTTTGATCATCGCAATCTCGCGCGAGATGCGTTCCTGATATTCGGTGAGCGAATGTTTCAAACGCCCTTCGCCGCGCATCCGTTCCCACACGGTTTCGCGCCGCTTCTCAAATCCCTGACGGACAACCTTCTCGAAATACTCGTCAATCGTGATGTCACCCTCTTCGCGCGGGATCGGATAGACGGGGAGTTGATTCTCGCCCAGAGGCAGATCAAGCTCGCACATCTCTGCGACTTCCATCGTCCGCGCAACCGCATCGGGCAGATAATGAAAAATCTCCGCCATCTCCTGTGGCGAGCGCACATACCACTGCGGGCCGCCGAAACGCATGCGATCCTGATCGTTGACGGTCTTGCCCGTCCCGATGCAGAGCATCACATCGTGCGCTTCAAAGTCTTCGCGGAAGAGATAATGCGCGTCGTTTGTGGCGACCAGAGGGATGCCGGTTTTGTGCGAAAGCGCGATCAGATTTTTGTTGATCTTCTGCTGGTCTTCGAGCTGGTGGTCTTGAATCTCAAGAAAATAGTTTCCCTTTCCGAGGATGTCTTCAAACTCATGCGCGGCGCGCTCGGCTTCTTCGATGCGACCCGCTTTCAGGTGCGCCTGTGGCACGCCCGAGAGACATGCCGAAAGACCGATGATGCCGTCGCTTAACTCGGCGAGCAGCTCGCGGTCGATTCGAGGCTTGCGATAGAAGCCTTCGCGGAAAGCTTTTGACGTGAGCCGCACAAGGTTGTGATAGCCCGCACGATTCTTCGCCAGAAGAATCATATGGTTGTAAGGCTTCTCGCCTTTGCGCACTTCGGGTTTGTCAAAGCGGCTGCCCGGCGCCATGTAGACTTCGCAACCGATGATGGGGCGAATCTCATGCTTTTTCATCTCGCTGTAGAAAGAGACCGCGCCGTAGATGTTGCCGTGATCGGTCATGGCGCAGGCCCGCATGCCGAGTTCGCGAACGCGCTCGGCTAAAGGCTTGATCTGAATTGCGCCGTCGAGAAGAGAATAATCGGTATGAAGATGCAGGTGCGCGAAGTCGTTTTTGTTGGACATGATTGAAGGCTTAGCAACCTGACAGGAATTCTGAGACGCGGAGCTTTTAGTCGCAACGCCCGGAAACGGATCGCATGCGTCGGCTGGGGGGCCGCACGCGAAACTTTAGCCTGGGCGGCAACGAGCAGCATTCACCGAGTCGAGTTCTTTTAGGGCAAATGCGGGAGAGAGTCAATGGCTTGGGGCAGATTTTTTTTGGGCCACAAAATAATGGGGCACATCGGCCCCATCAAAGAAGAACGCACGTCGATTTTTGACACGTTTCGCATTTATCAGAGCTTGCCTTCGCCGTTGTCCGCGTCACGACCCGCCCTCCGCTCATCATCGCTCGGCTGCTCGCGCCGGGCCTGTTGCTGCTGCTGTCGCTGCCCCTGAAGTTTCGACGTGAGACGGCTCGTCATGCGGTCGCCTGCGACCTCGTCAAATGCGTCGGCATCGAAGATTGTATCGAACCAGGAACCACTGCGCGCATTCGACTTTGGCGCAGTCTGGCTTTGGGCCGTTGTTTGATTGGAATCGTCAGCGTGCGTCTCTTCTGCCGAGTGCGAGGGACTTTGCTGAGCGTTTTCGTAATGCTCTTTGTAGGCTTGCAGCTCGTCGGCGAAATTGAGCGCGGTCAGGACGGCTACTTTTGCCACATCGTGGACGGCGAGTTGTTCGCCGATCAGACGCATCCGCTCGTCGACGGCGCGTGCCACGCGTAAGACTCTCTCTTCGCCGCCGACGCTTGCGCGCAGGCTGTATGTTTGATTAAAGATTTGAACCTTGATCGAAGATGTGTGCGCGCGCTCGCCCTCGCTCATTTGCACTTGCCTCCTTAGTCAACCTTTGCTGCGCGTGCAAAGTTACCATCATTTGCGCGCAGCCGCACAACGCCGCCGTTGTGATAGAATCCGCCGCCATGCCGACCACGTCAGTTTCGCCTGCGAGACTTTCGCACAAGACTCTCGTCGCCGTCGCCGCGCTCTGCATGCTGACAACTGCCTGCACGCGCGCAAACTCAAACAACTCGAAGACGACGACCGGCGCACAGCTTCCTTCAACGGTCGCCAGCGTCGGCGGGCGCGCCGTCCCGACCAAGCTCTATGAGATGTATCTCAAGAATGGTCGCGAAGAACTGGCACTCGATGCGGCAACCGAAGAGGGACGGCGCAAGCTCGATCTTTTGCGCGAAGGCATCGTCGCGGAATTGATCGACCGCGCGTTGATAGCACAGGAAGCCGAGCGGCGCGGCTTGAGCGTCACGCCGGAAAAACTTTCCGAGGCGGAACGAAAGGCAATCATGCAGTTTGGCGGCGAGCAAAAATTTAATGAATATCTCGCCTCGCACAATCTGACGCGCGAAGAATATCGTGAAGTCTTAAGGACGGAAGTCTATGGCGAGATGATGCGCGCCGAGCTTAGCAAAGACGTAAAGGTCTCGGATGAAGAGGTCGCTAAGTATTATGAAGAACACAAAACCGAGCCTGCCTTTCAAGCGCCCGAGCGCGTTGCGGCCTCGCATATTCTCATCGCGGCGCGCTCAAATCTGATCGCACAGGAGATTCAACGCGAGCAGAATCTTTCGGGCGCAGCGCTCACAGCAGCGGTTCGTCAAGAGACCGCAAAACGGCGCGCGCGCGCCGAAGACATTCGTCGAAGGGCCGCAGAGGACGGAGATTTTGCCGCGCTAGCGCGTGAGTTTTCCGAAGACCCGGCAACACGCGAGCGCGGCGGCGACCTCGGCACGTTCGCGCGCGATACTCATGCGCGCGGCTTTGACGACGCGGCTTTTAAGTTAAAGCCTAACGAGGTGAGCGGGGTTATTGAAACCGAGTTTGGCTTTCACGTCATCAAGGTTCGGTCGCGCGAGCCGTCGCGTACGCTGCCGCTTGACGAGGCCGCGCCTGAAATCCGTCGTCGTCTATCTGCCGTGCGCGAGGCTGAGAAGTTGAAAGATTGGCTCAAGCAGATGCGCTCCAAGTCGAACGTACAGATCAATGAGCCTTTCCGCTTTGGCGCGCTCAAGGACGATTTTCCACAGTCGTAACAAGCAAATACCCGGCTCAACCGACCATCGTTTAAAGAGACTGCTTTAACCGGAGATGCGGATAAGCGCAAGACATTAATCCTTAAACACGCAAGACTAACCCAACGCTTCACGCCTGAGCGTCTGGGCATGGTCGCGTTTCCGGCCACAGCCGCACAGGCTCGCGCGCTTACTTCCAACCCGTCGATGCGCTCCATCCGGTCGAACGATCAACTCTTCTACCAGATGAATCAGGCACGCATGCTTGCAGTCTTTGACCGCCTTCGCGTGTGCGCGCCCGGCGCTGATACGACGAGCGGCAACCGCATCTGCAAATTTGAACAACCTACAAAGATACGCAGGAGATGCGAAAAGCGTCAGACGGATTTGAATCAAATCCGTCTGACGCTTTTCGCAATCTACCTCTGAAAAATTATCGCTGACGATTGGTCGTTTACGGCTGACCGAACCGCTCGCGATACTCGGTTGAATTGAGGAAGGCTTTGACCATTTCGGCCTTGATGAAATCGCCGCCGAACTGTTCGAGCTTCTGTAGCCAGAAGTTGTAGCCGCTCAGATCCGCATCGGGCGGATCGTCCGGGTTACGGCGCAAGTAGCCGAAATACTGCATCAACACAAACGCGCGATTGAACTCCTGACGCTTGTAAGCTTCGTCGTCCGAGACGATGCGCAGAGCCTCCGCGCGCGTGATCAACCCGTCGTTCAAAGCACTCGTCAACACATCTCGATAAAAGCGGCGCGAGGGTATCTGCCCGCGTATCTCGCCGCCCGGATTGGTCTGCGTGTGGATGTTGACGTAGAGCAGTTCGCCGCCCAACTGGCTGCCCTGCTCGGACGTGAGCGTGATGCGAAAATCGCGGAACTGTCCGAGCGGCAGATGGATGAGGATGGGAGCATTCTGTCCGCGCGGCGCGGGGCCGTGAATGTGTGCGCCCGTTTGTGCGCTCGACAAATTACTAAACGAAACCGAGAGAAATCCTTCACGGATGTTTTCAGGATCGAAACGCAGTATGCCGACGCCTGTCGCCCCGGTCGTCTTCGGCGGAACTTCCTGCGAGCCTTCGAGACGGAAGATGTGAAGGTGACCCGGAGTTTGCGGCAGCCCGGCGTTAAGGAGTATCGCATCGACAAAGTCCTGATTCGACAAAGAGCCGTAGCGCGCTTGAAACTCGGGCCGTGCGACCAATTCATTAAAGAACCGTTGCGTGTTGCGTTCAAGCTGCTGCTCCCAATCGCCTTGCCCGACAATCACGCGCTCGCCGATTGAGCGCGTGTCGCGAATAAATGGGCCGTAGCGCGGCAGACCGCCGAAGGCCGCCCTTTGCGCGCGATAGACGAGAAAACCCGTGCGTTGAAACTCAATCGAGAGAAAGAAGGCCGCCGAGACGTTGATGCGTTTCAACTCGCGGCACTGTTGATTCGAGCCGCACGATTCGATCTCGTTTGTCCAGAAGGCGAGACCCGACGCGTCCGGTTCACGACCGAGAAAGTCTAAATAGTGTTGACGGACGAAGAACTGCGTATTGTCGATTGGGTTTGTCGTGGCTGTGCTGACATCGTTGTCGATAATGGTCAACACGGATTCGTTGGGACTGCCAAGCCCCGCGCCCGTCGGGTTCGAGAGCGCGAGATAAACCGTCTCGCTTCCTTCAACGCGGTTGTCATCGACGAGCAGGATGCGGAAGGTTTTTGAGGTTTCGCCCGGCTCGAAACGGAGCGTGCCAAGCGCAATCTGATAATCGGATTTCTGCGAGGCACGGCCCGTCCCCGTCTGATCGAAGGTCGTGTAGTTGACCGTCGCCGTGCTCGACGCGTCGCCCGAGCGCGTGACGGTGATGTCGATATGATTGTTGGCTTCGCCGATGGCGTAATCGGCTGCGCCGAACTGGATGAGCGAGGCAGCCGTTGTGGTCGTCGGTTGCAGAGAACCGAAAAGCCCGTGCTGCTCTTCAGCGATGCCTGCTGCGAAGTAAAGCGTATTCGCATCACCGCCCGCCACGCCGTTGCCAAAAGCGAGTCCCCAAAGCTCGTCAATCTCGATTGCCTTACCGCTCTCATCGGCGAGCGAGCCGAGAAAAGCGCCTGTCGTCGCGTTGTAAGCGTTGATGCTCGGGCCGCCGCGTCCGAAATTTCCGACGAGAAGCGCGTTGCCGAAGATGCCAAACGAGGACGGCGCGAGCGCCAAACCCCAAGGCGCATTGAGCTGACCGTTGTCGATTGCGAACGTCAGGTCGCGGCCTCCGTTTGCGTTGAAGCGCCGGACAAAGCCGTTGCCGATTCCTTCCTGGTCGCGCCCGTCCGGGCCGACTTTGGCGTAGGCGACGTAGAGAGAGTCGCCGACGGCTTGAATGTTGAAGGGATGATAAGTGTTTCCAGCCGTCGCCGGGATGGTCGGGTCACTAAACGGAAAGCTCGCGCTGCTTTGCAGCACAAAGGAGCTATTAAAAACGTCGATCTTGCCGTTGGCAAAATCTGCCGCATAGAGAAAGTTGCCCGAGCCGTTGTTGGCGATGGCAAGCCCCGTATAGACGTGGCCGGTCTGTGTCGAGACGATTCGCGCCGTATCGCCGAGCGCCGGAAACCAGGCGGTGATGCGTCCGCTCAGAGAGGCAAAGATAAATCTCGCCGCCCCGCTCGGACACGGCGGGTTGACGCACTCGGCTGTGAAAACAAAATCGCTCGTCGTGTTGGCGACCACGCCCGTCGG
>CBDUCU010000229.1:0-6318 GCA_965365725.1 uncultured bacterium
GTCTGCGCCAATGCTGAGGCAGCAAAGAGCGCGGCAAGCGCGCAAGCGCCGAGCGTGCGCATCAATCTCTGAATCATATTTTGATCCTTTCCTGTAGTTGTTCGCTCTCGATGGCTTGTGAGCTGGGACAATTGCGGAAGACCGCATCGTATAGACGCGTTCTTAACGATAAATTACATCTATCTGAACAAAAAGTTACGCGTTGCTTTCAACACAGAACTGTCAGTACGCCAAAAAGTCTCTTACATTTAAGAGATAAGCCCGGGCGCGAAGCATACCCGTAGATTGTGCCGGGTGTTTTTATCTGAAGTTGAAAGAAGGAGTGTTTTAGACGAGTGCGGGGCGCGACGCAAGGCGAGCCGTTTCACACAGTCTCGGTGAGGGAAGTGATAAAGCCGGATTGTGAGCTTGAGGCGTGTTTTAGTTTCCGCTCGAGGTGCTGCTGCTGCCAGCGACAGACGCGGCTTGAGCCGTCCATGCAGAGAGAATTTGCGCGCGTCGCCGCCGCCGCGATTCTGCCGTCAATTCGCGAAGCGTCGAATGAACTTCGAGCACGACTTCTGTCAAATCATCTCGCGCGTCGGTTCGTCTTTCTCCCGTGTCGGACAACATGGCGATGGCAACGTCGCAGCTCAGCTCACTGTCAATAGACATAATCAAAGGGTGCTCAACCTTC
The DNA here is from genome assembly GCA_965365725.1 of uncultured bacterium. GTDB lineage: Bacteria > Acidobacteriota > Blastocatellia > Pyrinomonadales > Pyrinomonadaceae > DASQDT01. Next base: position 677 of record CBDUCU010000229.1, read on the forward strand.
TCAAATTCTCCGGGCGTAATTCTGCCTGGCCGGTTACATACTATCCTCGTGAGGTTAACGCCGTGTTACGGGAAAGTTAAAAGAACGGTGAGCAGTAAACTGTCAGCAGCAAGCGGTAATAACTTGAGGAGTCTCAGGATACGGCAACAGTAAGTCAGAGCTTTGAAACTGCTCGCTGCTCGCTGCTGACTCTTCTTCATTGTCTCTCCCGCAGCTTTGCATGTAGAATTTCCGCCGACCTCGATTCAGGCAAGCAAGGTGGAGAGATGGCAATCCTGCACATCGTTGATGCCAGCGGTCGCCAGTGGCAGGTGACTTTAACCGAGCAGGCGGTGTGTACCATCGGACGCGCGCCCGATAACACCGTCGTCATCAACGATCCTCGCGCCTCGCGCTACCACGCCTATATCCGACCACAAGCCGAAGATTTTCACATCATCGACGGGCGAGAAGACGGCAGCCGCAGCGCCAATCACGTCTATGTCAACGGAGATCAGAAATACGAGCATAAACTTACGGACGGCGACCGCATCCAGATTGGAGCGAGCCAACTCCGATTTGCCGCCGGCGCGCGCGAGCTGCCACGCCAAAACGTCAGTTACGACGACCGCCCGCTCGGCAATACGCAGCTTCTCATCTCGGCCTCTGACCTGATCGGAGCAGCGCTGCGACCGCAGACAAACGAGCCGACCACAGGCGCGCGCCGTCAGATGGAAGAGCTCGAATCGCTCCGCCGGAAAGCCAAAATCCTCGCCATGCTCTACGAGATGAGCAAGACGTTGAGCACGGTCTTTAGTCTCGACGCAATCTTTGAGAAGGCCACCGAGATTATCTTCGACGCAACGCCCGCCGACCGCGTCGTCGCGCTGCTTGTCGAGGAGAGCGTAAGCGTGCGTGACGGCTCTGAGCCGGAGCCGAAAGTTGCATCCATGCGCGTGCGCGACCCGAAACGCGAAGAGCAGGCTTTAAAACAGACCGTTGGCCGCACGATTACGCGCAAGGTGATGCGCGAGCGCGCGGCGCTTCTTTCTCAAGACGCGACGGCCGATCTTGAATTCGCAAGCGTCCATTCAATCGTCTCGCAGGGTGTGCGCTCGACCATCTGCGCGCCGCTTCTCGCCGAGTCGGGCGTACACGGCGCTCTCTATGCAGACCGTCTCGACCCGTTCACTTCTTTTACGCGCGACGACCTTGAGCTGATCAGCGCGGTCGCGGCGCAGGCGGCCGTCGCCGTCGAAAACGCGCGCGCACATGCACGACTCGCGCGCGAAGAGGTGGCGCGCGCAAATTACAGCCGCTTTCTTCCTGAATACGTCGTGCAGCAGCTTCTCGAAAACCCGGACTCGTTCAAGCTCGGCGGCATCAATCAGAAGGTGACGGTGCTGTTTGCAGACATTCGAGGGTTTACGAGTCTGGCCGAAATCGCGCCGCCTGAAAAAGTTGTGCAGCTTCTCAATCGCTATTTCACGGCGATGTCCGACATCATCTTTGCGCATGGCGGCACGCTCGATAAATACATCGGCGATGGATTGATGGCGCTATTTGGCGCGCCCACAGTCAGCCCCGAAGATGCATGCAACGCCGTCGCCTCGGCTGTCGCCATGCAGAGGCAAGTGCAGTCAATCAATGCGGAATTGCAGCGCGAGGGTTTTAACCAGATACAGATCGGTATCGGTCTGCACACGGGCGAGGCGACGGTCGGTTACATCGGTTCTGAGCGGCGTTCGGAATATACGGCCATCGGCGATACCGTCAATTTGGCTTCGCGTCTTGAATCAAACGCGCAACCGGGACAAATTCTTTTGACGGAGGCGACGGCGCTCGCCGCGCGTGAAAGCGGTTGCATCTTCCAGCCGCGACAATCAATCATCGTCAAAAATCGCGTGCAGCCAGTCCCCGTTTTTGAAGTAGATTGGCAAATTGTGACCGAGACGGCGACACCCGCTTGAAAAATTTGCATCTGAAGCGCAAGCGCAAGTGTCTAAACGTCTGACAAGCATCTGCGGTCTGCGATAGATTTTGTGCTGCGCGCCGGTCAAAACGGTTTACGGAGACAAAGGAATGGTCGATTCAAATTCGTTCTTTGCAAAATGGGAGCCGCATGTTTTGAGCATTTTGCGCGTCGTCGCAGGCTTTCTTATTTTGCAGCACGGGCTGCAAAAAGTCTTCGGGTTGATTGCTCCGCCCCAGCAGCCCGGGGCGCAGCCGTTTGCGACACCGCCGCTCATGTCTCTCGGAGGTATCTCGGGGCTGCTCGAACTTGTCGGGGGCATCCTCCTCATCACGGGTCTGTTTACGCGCTTCACGGCCTTTATCTTGTCTGGTCTGCTGGCGGTTGCATATTTCATCGCACATGCGCCCGCAGGATTCTGGCCCGTGCTCAACCGGGGCGAGTTGGCCGCGCTCTACAGCTTCGTCTTTCTCTATCTCGCCGTAGCCGGCGGCGGCGAGTGGAGTCTTGATCGCTTTTTACGTGAGCGCGGCGGTGGTCGCCGCAGGTATTAGATCGAAAATCAATTATTAGATCGACAACCAATCGCCGAGGCGTTAAAAGAAAACCTCGCAGGTTCAATATATGACTTTCATGGGCAAGACCCGCTCGTTTATGAGCTTTCGCGGTCTGCGCGATCTCGTCTCCGACTCGATGTCGATTGACCTCGGCTCGGCGCACACCGTCATTGCCGTGCGTGGGCGCGGCATCGTCGTCGATGAGCCGTCGGTCGTGGCCGTTCATCGTGTGACGGGCGAAGTCGTCGCCATCGGACGCGACGCGCACGAGATGCAGGGACGCGAAGCTCGCGAAGTGACGCTCGTTGCGCCGATGAAAAACGGCGTGGTCGCCGATTTTGAGCGCACGCAGCGCATGCTCGAACACTTTGTTCGCGCGGCGCGCAGCGGCATCTCACACTTTAGCCGCCGCGCGACGATGAGCGTGCTCTCAGGCACGACACAGGTCGAGCAGCGCGCGCTTCTTTCTGCCGCCGAAAACGCGCACATCGGTCGAGTCTATATGGTTGAAGAAGGACTGGCGGCGGCCATCGGCGCAGGCATCTCGGTCGAAGACAGAACTGCATCTGTTGTCGTAGACATCGGCGGCGGCTCGACCAACATCGCCGTCGTCGCGCGCGGCTCGATCATCTACTCGCAGGCCGAAAGAATCGGCAGCTATGACATCGATGAATCAATCGCCGACCGTCTACGCCGCCATCACGGTCTCATCATCGGCGCGCAGACAGCCGAGCGTCTCAAGAAAAATTTAGGCTCGGCCATCGAGCCTGCCAACCCTGCGCTGAGCGAAACGGTCAAGGGGCGCGACGTTCAGGAAGGCACGCCGCGCGCGGTCGAAATTACAAGCGAGGAGGTTTGCTTCGCGGCTCAGCCCGTCGTTAGCCGTCTGGCGCGCGTCGTTCAGCGCACGCTCGGGGACTTGCAACCTGAAGTCGCCGCAGACGTGTACGACCGAGGGATCGTGATGACGGGCGGCGGCGCGCTCTTCGACGGGTTGCCCGAACTTCTCCAGCGCGAAACAAAACTTCAAACGCGCGTCGCCGAAGACCCGCGCCATGCATGCGTGCGCGGTCTGCAACAACTCTTCGACGAACCGCTTCTTTTGCGTCACGTCTCGCGCAACGAACCTCATCTTCTGCTCGGCGAAGACGCGGGCGCATATGAAGTTTAGTGATAAGTGATGAGAAAGAAGTCGGGAGTCAGAATGAGGAACAGGCTTTGGCCTTATCTTCTGAATTCTGACTCCTGACTTCTGATTCTCTCTCATTCTCACTTGTCAACCCTTTTATGAAAGGCTTCTTCAAACGTCAGATACAGGTCGCGCGCGTCGCGGGTATTCCTGTGCGTATCGATTATCGCTGGTTCGTCGTCTTCGGGCTTTCGGCTTGGGTTATTGCCGCGAGTTTTGAGCAGGGCACTTCGACGACGCGGCGCGTGCAGGTTGACGCTCTGACAGCATGGATTGCAGGACTGGCAACGACCATTGGGCTTTTTCTCTCTGTGTTTGGTCACGAGCTTTCGCATGCGCTTGTCGGGCGCGCCGAAGGGATTGAGAGCGAAGAGATCGTGCTTCATCCGTTCGGCGGGCTGACGCGTCTGAGGCGCGAGCCTGACAGCCCGCGCGCAGAGTTTCGCATCGCCATCGCCGGCCCTGCCGCAAGTTTTATCATCGGCGTGGCGGGTTTTGCTGCAATGGCCGCCGCTTCTTTCGCGCAGTTGAAGACGCTTGCCGCCGCGCTCTTTATCATCGGCTTCTGGAATTTTCTGCTCGCCGTCTCAAATCTTTTGCCCGGCTATCCGCTCGACGGCGGTCGCGTCCTACGCGCTTTCCTCTGGCATCGCACAGGACAACTCGACGAGGCGACGCGCACGGCAGGACTCGGCGGCCAACTCATCGGCGGCACGCTCGTCGTCTTCGGAGGCTACTTTTATCTCTTCGAGGGCGACCCGTTTATGGGTTTGTGGCTTGCGCTCGTCGGTGCTTTTCTCTTCGACGCAGCGCGCTCCGTCTCGCCGCGCAGGAAAAGATTGCGAGCGCGCACCGTCGCCGACGCGATGAGCGCGCCCGTCTCAATCGAGCCTGATATGCTCGTCAGTCAATTTATAGATACGGTGCTTCCCATGCACCGGCTGCCTGCGGTCGCCATCGCGCGCGACGGGCAACTGCACGGCATCCTCACGCTCGAAGACTTAAAGACGCTGCCGCGCGAGGCCTGGCATCGCACGCGCGTTCGAGAGGTGATGCGCCCCGTCGAGCCGCAACTTTTTGTTGACCCATCCACTTCGCTCGACCGCGCTATCAAGCTTATGTCTGTAAACGGCGCAGGCGCGCTGGGAGTGATTGATTCAGCCGGTCATCTCGTCGGCTTTCTCCTGCGCGGCCAGATCAAAGGTCGCGCCAAAGCATAAAAAGACACGCGAGTTAAATCCCCTTCATAATCCCGTTGATTTAAGCCCTTTTTTGCAGCATAATCGGCGCGGAGGCGTTTAGCCTCAAACCCTTGAGGTCGTCTGTAAATGCCCGGCCTGGATCTGGCGTAGCTTCACGGGCGGCGGTCTAAGTACCGCACTAAGGACAGAGACGCAGAGGTTTCAGGGCAATATATTGACTGACAATGCCGGCCCGGCCGGAGGCGATCAGTTCCCAAGACGCATGACACGCGACATTCTTATTAGAGACGAAGGCTTCGACGTTGCTTCTGCTTCAGATATACGACCACTACATCGAACGACTGCGCGACTGGCGCAGCGTGGTGGACATCGTCGTCGTCTTTCTCATCGTCTATGCGGTCTTAAAACTGATTCGCGGGACGCGCGCCGCGCCGATGGCCGCCGGCATCGCCGCGCTCGCGCTGCTCTACTGGCTCGCCGACCGCTTCGATCTCGTCACGCTTGAATTTATCCTCCGGCCCGCGCCGCTCTACATCGGCGTGGCAATCATCGTCCTCTTCCAGACTGAAATTCGACAGGCTCTTATCTCCTTCGGAAATCGTTTTCGCATGCCGTTTATGCTGCGCCATCGCGGACAGTTCGGCGAGGGTGTTTATGACGAGATCGTGCTGGCGGCGACGACTCTGGCTTCGACCAAGACGGGCGCGCTCATCGTCGTCGAGCGTTCGGTCAATCTCGGCAAC
>CBDUCU010000230.1:0-6285 GCA_965365725.1 uncultured bacterium
CATTACCGCCGCGACGCGACTGCTGGTCTTAATCGAACCAATGTGGAATTGAAACATCTAACGCCGGGGATAACCCGCGAGCGCGGCACATCGTCTTAATCGAACCAATGTGGAATTGAAACCATTACAGAGATTTGCAGCCGCCAAAGCCTGCGCTCATGTCTTAATCGAACCAATGTGGAATTGAAACTGATGTCTCGCGTGTACATCGGAAACCCTTTGGGCAAGTCTTAATCGAACCAATGTGGAATTGAAACATCAAAGAGACACGCGAATGGCTCGAAATCAACGGCGAGTCTTAATCGAACCAATGTGGAATTGAAACCTCCGCATCTGCCATCTCGTCTTTAGTCGCTTCACCGTCTTAATCGAACCAATGTGGAATTGAAACAGAATCCACGCTTCCTCACTTGCTCCGAACCGGCGGTCTTAATCGAACCAATGTGGAATTGAAACAGAGTTGAGAACATCACGCCCTTGCGCCGCGCCAGCGTCTTAATCGAACCAATGTGGAATTGAAACTTTTCCTGTGGACGCTCGCCGCGATAAAACGTCAAGTCTTAATCGAACCAATGTGGAATTGAAACTGCTTTATCTCTTCACGAATTGCGTCAAAGTTAATGTCTTGATCTGACCAATATGGAATTGAGGTGGTTTAGGTTTTGATGAGTGTGGTTGTGGGTAGCGTGCGGTATTCTTCAAGGGCGTACTGGGGAACGTGTTTTTCCTGGGCGGCGTGGCAGGAGATGAGGTTGCGAAAGTTTGATTCGCGCCGGACGACTGTCGCCTCGTGAAGCGTCTCTCCGTCGGCAGACGAGAAACGAATGCGGCGCGTCTCGTCATTGAGGCGCTCAGTGCTGATGTGGCGCAAATCTTCTACCCCTTGTGCGCCCGACTCTGTGCGCACAAAGTATTCGGCGGCCTGCACGGGATGCACATAGCAGGCTCTCCCACGATAGTTCTGCGTCAGTATGCGTCCGCGCCGGTATTCATCAACGACGCGCATTCCTGATTCTTCATCCATCCGCGCATAGAAAAGTCCGTGCGGAAAGCAGAGCAGATTGGCTGCGAAGCGGTCGCCGCCGACGTGCGAGGATTGCCACACACACTCGCCCGCATGCTCTCGCAAGTATCTGTAGAGCGGCCAGCCAAACTTTGCGCAGCACTTGTCGCGCCGCCCGTGCGTGCAGACAAGATAGAGCGGCTCGTTTGTCGGCTCGCCGCCCACCGTCTCCCCCTTTGCGAGCGCATCAAAGTCCAGCCCCGTTAAATCCTCGTAACGAGTAAAACGAAATTTGACGATTGAAGGTCGGCGCTCGCTGCTGCGTACGGTAAAGAGATTGAGATGAGATGTGCCGGCGCGCCCGCGACGGATAAAAAGGACGCGCGCACGCGGAATGGTTTGCGAAAGCGTCAGCAGACGACTCTTGATCTCGCGCGGCAGCGTGCTGCCTTCGAGCGCGTTCGACGACCACACGCCCGCGTATTCGATGAGCACCCAAAAATTTCCGACCGAAGCCGTCCCGATGACGCGCTCGCCCGCTTCGCGCGAGGCGATTGAGCAGAAGAAGTTTTGTGCAGCGTTGCCAGTCGTCATTGAGCCCTGACGATAGCAACCAGTCCCTCAACTATCAACTCGCGCACAAGCGCGCGCACCCTCTGCGCGTCGAGTCTGCCTTCCGCTCCTTCTAATAACTCTGCGACCGTGCAAGTGCGACGCTCGGCAAGCGGCTCAAGCACGACGCGCGCGGCTTCGGCAAAACGCCAGCGCTTCTTCAAACAACGAAACTCGATCACACCCGACTCGCGTTTGAAAACGACGGGACGCGGCGCCGTCCAACGCAGGACCGTCTGCGTCCCTTCAGGAAGGGTTTCATGCGTTATGGTCCAGGGCAGACCCGTGCGCGCACGCGGCAAGGCCATTGCATCCTGTTCTTCGAGGTAGCGTTCGAGCGCGTCTGCGTCGCAGGCGGCAAGCAGCTCTTCGCGCAAGAGTTGAGCGTGCCGTCGACGTTCTTCGATTGATGCCAGACGCGGCAGGTCGGCGCGAAATATTTCTCGCTCGCGCATCCGCTCAGCAATCCAGCGCGCGAAATCTACGCCCGAGCGGTTGTGTATGCCGACCGTCAGATGAAGCGTCGGCTCGTCTAAGGGCAGCGCGACGTGCCAATGTCCGCGCGGGATGTAGAGCAGGTCGCCCGTTTGAAGCGTCGCTTCCCAAACAGGATCGCCCGCAGGTTTCGGCGCAACTTCGCGGTCGCCCGCCAACGGATGTTTACGCGTCTCTCCATACAAAGCCCAACGCTTGCGCCCCGCAACCTGCAGGATAAAAACGTCGTGATCGTCCCAATGCAGATCAAAGCCGCGCGATGTCCGCCAGCCCGCATACATGTTGACCTGCACGCGCTCGCGCAGCTCATACTCCAATGCTTCGGCCAATGCTTCGACAGGCTCGTGCAACTCATCGACCGCATCGAGCACAAGCGTCGCGCCTTCGCGCAGATGTTTTGTAAAGTTGAGGGGTTGCAGACGCGGCACGCGCGGTCGTCCGCCCGCCCCGCCCGTGTGTTTGATATAGGTTGAGAGGGGGACGGCGTTGCCGTCGCGCATCAGACGCAGACGCGGATAGTCGAGCCGGTGCCTGCGCAGGATTTCTTCGAGCACGGGCCAGGGCATCAAGTGGGAAAATTTTTGCGCCGTGCCCCGGACGTGGATGAAAGTTTGTCCCCAGCAGGAGTCGAAAAACTCATGCCGGGGACAAGGTTCGAGAAGCGTCTCAAGGCTATGGAAAAGCATCGAGATTATGTTCTGGCGCGACCTTCAACCTTAAGCGTCGTTGCCGTCTGCATCTTTGCCCGAAGCTCCTGCATCGGCGTTGTCGCCGATGATGTCCATCGCATCCGCCGACCCTTCGTCGCCTGCGTCAGCGCCTGCGTCGGCGAGGTCTGCGTCCGCAGCAATATCGCTTCCATCATCGCCCTGATCAGCATCGCTCGCATCATCAGACGCGTCCGCATCGCCCGCGCCGCCTGCGTCTTTATCATCGTCCGCGCTCGCGCGCAAAGGCGCGTTCTCCTCAATCGGATCAACCGAAAGCAAGAGACCGGATTCTTGTGCGCCGCGCTCCTCCGCCCTGCCGGGATTAGCCTGCTCTGACATCTCTCTCCTCCTAATGTTGGACTTGGAAAAAATTGTGGCCTCAGCTTATTACTTCGACGGAGAAACGACAAGCGCGCCCGGCCCTGAGCAACCTTTACTTTTTTGTTACGAGATTGAATCGGACGAGGAGACGGAAATGTAATGAGCCGCCCGGAGGCGGCTCGGTTGAATCTTATTTTTGTTGCGACACGCAGGAGAACGTCATCAGCGAGACCGCGTTATCCTGCATGCGCTTCGACGGCGGCGTAAATCTGTAGATACATCTGCGTCTCGCGCGGTATGAGCACGCGCCAACCATCTCCGCCGCGCTTTAAGTAACCGGCAAGCCGCGCCGGATTCGAGTTGTAACCGGCGGCGAGAAGCTCGTCCTGCGTGGCAAGCCCTGAGGCGAGCGCAAAACGGACTTCATCCTCTTTGAGAAGATCGTTCCATGTGTCCTGCATGTAGAGCAGCATCGCCTGAAGCGCGTTCGAGTGGTCGCGCATGCCTTCGACGAAATCAGCCTTGAGCGCAATCGAAGGATGACGCGCGCGCGTCGTCGCATATGTCGGCGCGATCATCTGAATCATCCCGCCCGCACCGGCCGAGCTGACCGAATAACGATACGTATCGCCCGCGTTGAGCGCATAAAGAGTGGCGATCTCATCAAAGAGTTCCGAGCGGTTCTCACGCATAAAGCGTTTGTGATCCGTGTGCTCGACGACGCACAGGCGCTCGGCGGCGCGAATAATCTCAGGTGAAATGCGCTCGCCATTCTCTGCCAGACGCTCGGCGGCGCGCGCTAAGGCGCGGCTGATGTATGTCTCTCCCTGTTGCGCGGTTGCGCTGGATGTCAGAGCCGGATGCACGGACGTGTAGTAGGCTACATCGCTTATCACGCCGTCGCGCTCGATTGGATATTGCACGGTGAGCGGAATCATCTCGCGTCCCGTCTCTGCAAAGATGCGGACTGCAGTGTTCACGCCATTGGCGCGCACAATCTGCACTCGAACCGTCTCGCCCTGCGAGGTAGCTGCAAAAGTCTCTGCACCCTTACTCAGAAAAGTATCCTTTGTAAGCGTGACAAGTTGAATTCGCCCGCCTTCTGTTTCCGAGACGGCAAGTCTGACCTCGCCGCGATCGAGAGGCGACTGCGCGGCAAGCAGTTGCCTCGATTCGAGCAAACGCGCGCGCACAAGTTCAAACGCGCGTCCGGCTTCTGCACGCGCCGCCTCGTTTTCGCTGGCGGGGGCTGCCGGCAGCGTCCCGACCACGCCGCGCGCGAGCAGAAACACGAGGAGGGCCAGAGGCATAAATGAATAAAATGCTGGTCTCATTGAATTACAGTTGTGCGTTTGATTGAACCCGATTTGTTGAAGACAGGGGAGTGTAAGTCAAACATTCAGATGCAGCAGAAACGGATGTGGTCGCCTCGCGCCGGCAAGAAATTTCGGGAACTACGAGCCGCAACCAATAGCCGCATGTTGCATCAAATAGCATCCGAATTTTGTGTGTTGAAGCAGAGGAATTTTTTGACTATAGGATTTTAACTATCGACAGAAACAACCCGTTCGGAATCGTACCGACGTGCTTGCGTGGCAATCTGTAATCTGCCACTAAATTTGCCCCCTCAAAAAATTGATTGCGATTTGGGCTTCGCGCAAAACAGAAGGCTTTTGCTCTTTTGTGCTGCACAAAGCTCTGACCTTGCGCTTTAGATATTTCAGGCGCAGGACCTCAAGCGGGAGGCATGGCCCGTTCGAACGCGGGCCGTTTGTTTCCTCGGAAGGGTTTTGTTATGAAGCTGAGGAATCTTGGGATTTATACGCTGCCTGACGGCAACGAGTATGTTGTCGATGTTCTTTATAACGGAGGTTACAGCCTCTATCCACGCAACAGTTGGGAGACGGTTGCGCGCGCCGCATATCGCATCAGCTCGGACGGCTCGCTCGTTCGTCGCGGCAAGCCTTCGCGTTGGAATGTCGGGCAACTAAGATTTACGGGGCGCAAGGCTCACTACCCGCGCGTTGCACGGCTTATCTAAGCTATACTCACGACAACAATAGAAGATGCGGCGCGCTCATTATATTAAGCGCGATATTTAATCGCGCCGCGCTTCTGTTTTGCATCTCCGCGCAGAAAAATTAATAGAAGTGTGCGCCGTCGTCCGTGAGATGGATGATCTCGTCGTCGGTGACAGGATAAGGCTCAAGCGTGCGGCCCGTATCTGCCAAATCCTCTACGAGCCAGGGCGTGCGTTTTCCCACACACGTCAGGATGTAGCCACCAGGCACCGCGTCGTAATCGGCTGGCCCCACGCCGTGAAAAGTCGCCCAGACCGAAGGGTTGTAGAGCAGAAACCCACCGCGCAAATCCTCCGTCGCTATCAACTCTTCGCCGTCGGGCAACATATAAACGCCGCCTCTTCGCAGTTGATTTGTCGTCGACATAACTCAAAAGCCTCCCTCAATTCTTGCTTGATTCAAATGAGAGCGACCGCAAATGCACGCGCATGCGGGTAAATGAAGGCAGATTTGGTTAACCTTGGACGGGGGTTTTTCGTCTCCGGATTTTAGCCGATCTTATCATCGCGCGTAAACAGCTCTCAGTTCGTTTGCGTACTCACGATTAACGTCTCAGGACTTACAGCGCATGCTCCGAGCCATCGCGAAGCGGACGACATAATCTGTTGAGGTCGGCGAGACAGCAACGACAAATAAGACCGCCCCATTCGCGCCCCTCCTGTTCTAAAATCTCCCGAAATACAAAATTTATTCCGACAGGAGAAGAGTAAGCGAAAAATGTGTGCGGCAAAATTTGAGAGGCGACTGCCCGTCGGCGCGGAAGTCGTAGAGAGCGGCGTGCATTTCCGCGTGTGGGCGCCAAAGCGCAAGCGTGTCGGGGTCGTCTTATTAAAAGAGGATGGCAGCGAAACGTCGCGCGTCGAACTCGACGTTGAAGACGCGGGCTACTTTTCGGCCCACACGACACAGGCGCGTGCCGGCTGTTCTTGAAGCTGGAGAGCGCCAACCCGAGCGGCTCGATCAAGGACCGCCCGGCCCGCGCCATGATCGAGGCGGCCGAACACAGCGGCGCCCTGCGCGAGGGCGGCACCGTCGTCGAGGCGATCGCCGGCAACACCGGCGT
>CBDUCU010000231.1:0-6284 GCA_965365725.1 uncultured bacterium
GCGGCGGGCGTGTTCGATTTCGCGGCATCAGAGGATTTGTCGCCGCGTGGGCTGTTGAATGATTGCGCGGCGGCCTGCGGCGTGATTGATTCGCCTGCCGACTCATCTAAATTCGCTTCTTTCCCATCTCGCGCATCCTTGCCCTCGTCGTCGGAAGATTCATCGTCGTCAAAGAGTTCGCCCGTCTCCGGGTCTCTGTAAAACTTCCAGCCGTGCGGAAATGTGGCGCGCGCCTTCTTCAAATTTTGCGGCGACGCGTGGCCGTCTGCATCGCTTCCGCCGTTTGCGGATTTTGGGATAAAGAGCCCGACCGTGCGATTGTCTTCCGTGAAATATTTCTGTGCGACGCGTTGCACGTCCTCAGTTGTGACGCGCGAAATGTTTGCGGCGTAAGCTTCGTAAAAGCGCCAATCGGCGACCGCTTCTGATTCCGAAATTTGGATGGCGACGCCCGCCGTGCCGTCGCGGTTGTATGCGACCTGCGCGACGATTTGCCGCACGGCCTTTGCAACCTCTTCGTTTGCGAGTCCTTCACGAGCGACGCGCTCAAGCTCTTTGTGAATGACGTTTTCGACCTCGCGCGGGTCTGCGGCGGGGCTAACGGTCGCATAGATGTTGAAGAGTCCGGGGTCGCGGAACTGATCGCAGTTGGTCTGCACGCTGACGGCCAGCTCCGTCTCGACGAGCGCCTGATAAAGCCGGCTCGTCACGCCCGAAGAGAGCGCGGCTGAGAGGACGACGAGCGGATAGATGTCGTTCTCAGTAATTGTGCTGGCCGAACGTTCGGCGAGCGCCTCGTTTGAGAGCACGGTCGTTTGGCCGAGCACGGCGGGCGTGTGAAATGCAACGTGCACGAGCGCAAGCTCGCCCGCGCGTCTGATTGTCACGCGCCGCTCGCCCTGCTGCGCCGGTTCTTCCGTATAGACCTCCGGAATCGGCGAGTCGGTCGCAGCAAAACCACCAAAGTATTTGACGACAAGGCCAATTGCGCTCTCCTCATCGAAATCACCGACGAGGATGGCCGTCGCGTTGTTCGGGTGATAGAAGGTATCGTAGAACTCTTTGAGCCGCTCGGTCGGGACGTTCTCAACGTCTGCGCGCCAGCCGATGGTCGGATGATGATAAGGATGTTCGCGGAATGCCGCCGCATAGACGGCCTCGTCCAAAACAATCATCGGCTCATTCTGCCCGCGCTCCAATTCGTTGCGCACAACCGTCATCTCCGACTGCCGGTCTGCATCGGCGATAAAGGAGTTGCGCATGCGGTCGGCTTCGAGACGAATGGCGAGTTCGAGCTGGTCTGAGGGGATTGTCTCAAAATAGTTTGTGCGGTCGTACCATGTAGTCGCGTTAAAATCCGCGCCGATCTTTTGGAGCGTGGCGGCAATCTGCGTGTTCGATTGTTTGTTAAAAGAAGGCGTGCCCTTAAACATCAGATGTTCGAGGATATGCGTTGCGCCGGTGTGCCCGACGGCCTCGTTGCGCGAGCCGACGCGATAGAGCACGCAAAAGGTGACGACCGGCGCAACTCGGTTTTCAACGAGAAGGAGTTTTAGCCCGTTTGCCAACCTGAATTCGCGTATGTGCTCGCCTTCGGCGACAAACTCAACCCCGTTCGACACTTTTGCCTTCCGCACGCTCATTTTCATTCCGCCTTCTTTCATGTTTGAGATGAAATTCATGCTAACAAATCGCAACGGGTCGGCAAAGTCGAGCTTTCAGGCTTCAATCTTTCTTCGGTCTCGTGCGTCGGATGGTCTTTGTATTGTAAAGTACTTGACAGTTCTTCCGACGCGGTTGTATCTTCGGTCTTGTGCCCGTCGTCCCTTTACCACAGAAGCAAGCCTCGGTCGAAGAAGATCAACTGCCTGCTCTGCACGACCGCGCGATGGACAATTTGCGCTTTATCCGCGAGACGATGGAGCGCGCGACGGCGTTTACGGCCGTCCCCGGCTGGGGACAAATCTTCGTCGGGTTGACGGCGCTTTTGACCTCGCTCGTCGCCTCAAGTCAGGCGTCGCGTGAAGGATGGCTTACTGTCTGGCTGGCGAGCGCGCCCATCTCTTTGCTGATCTCTGGCTGGGCCATGCACCGCAAGGCCCGCGCCGCCTCGACCCCGCTTCTCTCACAACCGGGACGCAAGCTCATCATCAACTTTTCTCCTCCGATGATTGCCGGGGCGCTCTTCACAATCTTTTTCTGGAGCGCAGGGCTGACGAATCATCTGCCCGCCATCTGGCTTCTGCTCTATGGGACGGGCGTGGTGACGGGCGGCGCTTTTTCGGTGAGACCCGTTCCAGTGATGGGACTCTGCTTTATGGCTCTCGGCGCGGCGGCGCTTTTCTGTCCTGCCGTGTGGGGCGATTATTTTATGGCCGCCGGTTTCGGCGGTCTTCACATCATCTTCGGTTTGCACATTGCGAGGAGGTACGGTGGCTAGACAAAGTTCTGCGGTAAAAGAGAAGGAAGCGCCGACGCGTCAAAGCGCAAAGACGCGCACGTCGCAACAGCACAACAACCCACAAAAAACAGACGCGCGCGCGACCCGGCAGATGACTCCGGCTGAATTAGACCGCGTCATACATGAACGCATGCGGCTTGCCATCGTTAGCGCCCTCGCCGTCAACTCGTCGCTCACCTTTAACGACCTCAAACAGATGCTCAATACGACGGACGGCAATTTGAGCGTTCACGCGCGCAAGCTCGAAGAGGCCAACTATGTCGTCTGCAACAAATATTTCGACGGGCGCACGCCCAAGACCGAGTACAAGCTGACCACGTCGGGTCGTCGCGCGCTCGAACGCTACCTCAACCACATGGAAGCGATCATCCGCAAAACGCGCGAAGGTTAAAACCAAAGACATAATTTTTTTGCCCGCGTACTTTAAATTACAAAGCGCTTTACAAAATGCGAGAATTGACGGCGGAGAAGACGACGATGCAGCGAAAATCGTATGTAAACACTCGTGCGCGCATGCAACTCGCTCTAAGAATTGCGCTCCTTGCGCTCCCAATCCTCTGCTGGTCGGCCATCTTTTTGACGGTGGCGGGCGTGTGGTCTGTGCAAATGCTGGTTAAAGCCGTATCTGATTCGGTGCAGACGGCGGTCGCGCTTGTCTGCCCGTTTTTGGTGCTGGTTTTAGGAGCATCGGCGTTGGAGAAGCGCGTAGGGAGAGAAGCAAAAGCCAAAGATGGAAACGGCTGAGGACAACCGGTCATGGCTTGGACGAGGCCGGAAGCAGGTTTTGAAGCTTTGATTGGAAGGCGGGCGGTGTGGATTGCCACACGCAGGGCGCGAAGTTTCCCGCGTGGTGGCAAAGAGGTTCGGGCGCGCATTCTTGCGCACAGACAGCCTGTAGAGACGGCGCGGTCGGCGGGCCTGAAAGCGAGACGAGCGTAGCGAGGTTGATACAAATATTTCTATCCGACGAAGACAACGGAGTTTAAGAGATGAACGAGAAGACAAAACTCGGACTTGGCATAATCGAGACGGCTTTGCTGCTGGGAATTTTGGGAGACGCGCTTTTGCGCGCGACACCCTGGGGCATCAACGTCTTTCTCCTGGCGACGGCCTTTGCGGCGGGCGCGCATGCGCTCTCGCATTGGAGGGGGGCGCGAAACGCCGGCGAGGCGCGTTGGCTTTGGCCGGTGATGTTGGTCTTTGCAGCCTTTTTCGCCTGGCGCGATTCAGGTGCGCTAAAGTTCCTGGACTCGCTGACAATTGCTGCCACGCTCGCGCTGCTCGCGCTCGCAACGCGCGGCGTGCGTCTTCAAGCGGTCGGCGTGTTTGACTACGTGTTGGCCGTGTGCGTCTCTGCGGCGAATGCGATCTTTGGAGTCTTTCCGCTTGTCTTCTCCGATGTGAAATGGAAAGAGATACCGCAGACGGGTTGGTCGAAACACGCTCTGGCGGCGGCGCGCGGGCTTCTAATCGCATTGCCGCTGCTTCTCGTCTTCGGCGCGCTCTTTGTCGCAGCCGACGCGGTCTTCGAGGGTTTTGTCAACAGGACGCTCAACTTCGACGCGGAGCTTGCCTTCACGCATGTCCTGCTTTTTGCCTTCTTCGCGTGGATGACGGGTGGATTCCTGCGCGGAATGTTTCTCGCCGAACAACCCATCACAAGCTTTAATGGACTTGCATCTCGCATCTCGCATCCAGCGCCGCAAACAATCAATTCTCAAAAACCCGCGCACGAAAACGCCGCGAACGAGAAAACTGACGCGCAGCGCGCTGAAGATGCCGCGCACAACGCGCCGCACGCAGCTCCCGCGCATGCACGCAGGTCTGTCACGGACGAGCCTGCGGGCGATGCGCCGCACGGCGGTTATAGATTCTCAGCCGGTGAAGATGAAAAGCCCGCTTCGCATAATCAAGTCGAGCCTGAGTTTTCTTCCGCAGACGAGACGAAGACGACGCAACAAGAAGCAACCGTAAGCGCGCGTCAGCCACAGACAGAAGTGGGGCGGGGAAGAATCTCGCTCGGCATCGTCGAGATCGGCATCGTCATCGGATTGCTCGACCTGCTCTTTTTCAGCTTCGTTCTTGTGCAGCTTCAATACTTTTTTGGCGACGCAGAGCACGTCGTCGCTTCGGCTGGCCTAACCTTTTCGGATTACGCGCGACGCGGTTTCTTTGAGCTTGTCTGGGTCGTCGTGCTGGCGCTCCCGATGCTTTTGGCCGCGCATTGGCTTTTACGCAAGGAGAATCCGCTCCATGAAAAAATCTTTCGCGCTTTGGCGGGCGCGATGACGGCGATGCTTTTCGTCATCATGGCATCGGGGTTGTGGCGCATGCGTCTTTACCAGAGTGCCTACGGGCAAACGGAGCTGCGTTTTTACACGACGGCTTTTATGATCTGGCTCGGCGCTGTGCTCGTCTGGTTCGCGCTCACGGTTTTGCGCGGGCGGCGTGAACTCTTCGCTGTCGGCGCTCTCGTCACCTGGCTCTTTGTTTTGGGCGCGCTTCATTTCGTCAATCCCGGCTACCGGATAGCGCAGGCAAACATCGAGCACGCGCGCGCCAACGGACAATTCGACCGCTTCGATGCGGCCTACACGGTTTCGCTCGGCCCTGATGCAGCCCCTGCGCTTCTCGGTGCGCTCCCTGAAATGAAACAGCGCGACCAGTACCACACGGCCTCTCGGCTCGTAGCGTGGCTCGATGAAGACAGAAAGACCGATTGGCGCTCTTGGAACTACTCGCGCGCACGCGCGCACAAGCTTCTCACCGAAAACGAAGCCGTTTTGCGCGACTGGGACGCGCGCTGGCAAAACACCTTGAAGGCGGAGCACGAGACGGCGCAGCGCGCACGCCAAAGCGCACAGTCGAGTACGCCGCTGTCGCCGCAGGCCGTGATGTCCGTCTCGGGCACGCCTCTTTTTATCCGCATCGAAAGAAGCGCGGGTGCGGGCTATCGCACCGTGACGTTGACCTTCGGCGAAACCATCGTCTCAATGCTTACGATGCCGGCGGACGACGGACAGCGCACGCGAATCGACGTGTTGAGAATCTCTCCGGAGACAATTCTCCTGCAGGACGCTTACGGCACATACACGGTTGACACAAAGCGGCGCTCCTTGTCGAAAAGCGATGCAGTGAAGGCGGCTAACGCCGCCTTCATCGGCGCTTTCGATCTTGACGACAAAAGGGTGTGGCGATTCATCCCTGCGTCCGAATTCAAACAGGCTAAAGGCTCGGTGCAGGGAAAGGTGATATCAACCAGCATAAGTAAAACCGATAGATAAGATTTGCCCCAGCGCACGCAAAAAAAAGCATGGTCGGGAAGCCCCTTAATCGCTTGCGGCCTGAAGGCGTGCGCGTGCGCTGGTAGTCGGAAGCGTGATGCGGAAGGTCGTGCCGCGCCCGGGCGTGCTTTCAACCGAAATGTGGCCCGAATGTTCCTGCACGATGCCGTAAGAGACGGCGAGTCCTAAGCCCGTGCCGCGTCCCACGCCCTTCGTCGTAAAGAACGGGTCGTAGATGCGCGCGACGTTTTCAGGCGCGATGCCGATCCCTGTGTCTTCGACCGTGACGGTCAACACGTCGTTTTCGTCCGAGCGCGTTCTGAGCGTGACCGTGCCGCCGTCGGGAATTGCGTCGCGCGCGTTCAAAAGAAGATTTGTAAAGACCTGCTGAAGCTGACCCGCGTTGCCAAAGACGCGCGGCAAATCATCCCCGTATTCGCGCACGATCTCGACGCGGCTGTGTCGAAGCTGAACCTCAAGGAGCTGGAGCGTATCTTCGAGCACGCGGTTAACGTCCACTTCCGTAAAATCAGTCACGC
>CBDUCU010000232.1:0-6260 GCA_965365725.1 uncultured bacterium
GCCTTTTTCCGCGCCCAAACGAAGCGAAGCGTTCCAAGCCTCGCGCCGGACAAACGACATCACCTCGTCCATAAAATCGATTGAGGCAGGCGAGCCGTAAGCAATCTTGAGCTGAAGACAAAGGTCTGCAAATCCCATGATGCCTAACCCGACGGGGCGCGTGCGCTTGACCACGTCGTCAATCTCCGGCAAAGGCCAGGAGCAAACGTCAATCACATTATCAAGAAAGCGCGTGCACCAGCGCGTCGCCTCGGCGAGCCGTTCCCAATCGACGCGCGTCTCCGCATCATAGAACTTGGCAAGGTCAATCGAACCGAGATTGCAGGAGTTATTAAAATGCAGCGCTTGCTCGGCACAAGGATTAGTCGCGTAGATCGGCCCCATCGACTTCATCATATGGTTGTGCCGGTTGACTTCGTCGATAAAGATCACACCCGGCTCGGCATAGCGATGCGCTGAGGCGACGATGCGGTTCCAGATGTCGGGCGCATAAACCATCCCCGCGCGCGGCGCTTCTTCGCGCGTGCAGGAAACAAGCAACCCCGACGCTTCAGCATCAAGAAACGCCTGACGGTCGCGGAAGGTAAGCGTCGAACCATCTGCACGGCGATAGATAGCGTAGTTTGCATTCTGAATAGGATCGAAGACAGGTTCGTTCCATGCCTCGCCGTCGAAGGTCAGTTGAAACCACTGATTGCCATCAACAGCCTCGAAGAATTCGTCCGTCACCGTCACGGAGATATTGAAGTTGGTCAGAGAGTGCTGATCGTTCTTGGCATGGATAAAGCGCAAAACGTCCGGGTGCGAAACGCGCATGATGCCCATGTTCGCGCCGCGACGGACTCCGCCCTGCTTTACCGTGTCAGTCGTCGTATTGAAGATGTTCATAAACGAGACCGGCCCCGACGCAACGCCGTGCGTCGAGCGCACCATTGCGCCCACCGGACGCAGCTTCTCAAAAGTAAAGCCCGTGCCGCCGCCCGTCTGATGAATGATGGCCGCATCGGTCGCCGTCTTCATGATGCCGGCGATGGAGTCAGGCACGTCGAGGACGAAGCAGGCAGCAAGCTGACCCGAAGGCTTGCCCGCATTGACGAGACAAGGCGTGTTTGGCACAAACTCGCGGCGCAGCATGATGCCCGACATCGTCGAATAGAATTCGTCGCGCTTCGCCTCGTCCGTCTCCGCAAGCGAGACGTGACCGACGACGCGGCGCACAACATCCGACCACTCCTCGATTGGGTTACCCTGCGCATCTTTAAGACTGTAGCGTTTGCTGATGACGCGGCGCGCGTTGAGGCCGAGTTCGGGCGTGGCCCTGTGCGCTCCAGTGATGTTGATGGCGGCGGGGTTTCCCTGCGGGCTGCGCTCGAATGCGGTGCTCATCTCGTTTCTACCTCTCCTTTTTCGACGGGGCGACGACGGTGAGACCCGGATGCTCACCAAAAAGTTTCGGACGCATCAACCTAGTGAAGGGCGCGTCCGTCGATGGATGTTTGTTGAGTACTACGGTTAGGCTCTTTTAGAGCGGGGTTTGGCCTGAGCGGAGAGCGACGACTGTCCGTCGTGCCTGCCGCATTCAGCCTTTCCCGTTCAAGCGAGCCGCAGTATACATAGCTGGATTGGGGCTGTCAATAGCCTAACACAATATATTGGGCCCGCCTTTTTTTTCAATCCAATAGAGCGTGCCTTTTGAGGTTTTACATTAAGGCTTGAGAAGCCCATGTTTCCTCACAAAAAGGATCGTCGAATGGGCTTTTCCATCTGTTTTACAGACAGATTTTTTTACAAGTGTGAGCCGTCGTTTGTGAGTTTGCGGACGGGGCAGTATTTGCGCTCCCCCGCACATCTTATACAGTTCGCGTTTTGAGTATCGCTGGAAAGGAAGCAGAGAGTTTGGAGAAGCAAATAAGCGGACAGAGAGATGCGCTTGTGCGTGCGACTGCGGCTGACGGTTTTATCCGTTGTATGGCGGCTGTCACGACCGACACGGTTTCGGAAGCGGCCCGACGGCACGGCGTTTCGCATACAGTTGCGGCAGCGCTCGGACGCACGCTGACCGGCACGCTTCTGCTCGGCGCAGGTTTCAAAGAGTTCGACCGAATTACTGTCCGCATTGATTCTGACGGCCCTGTGGGCGGAATTACTGCCGAGACAAACACACGCGGCGAAGTGCGTGGCTACGTCCGCAACCCTGAAGCCGATGCTCCATTAAACGGCGACGGCAAGTTTGACGTCAGTGCCGTCGTCGGCAAAGGCATGCTCTATGTCACCTACGAGTCGGGCTACGATATTGGTCTCTATCGTGAGCCGTATCGTGGCTCTGTGCCTCTCGTCTCGGGCGAGATAGGCGAAGACTTCGCATACTATCTTGCCAAGTCGGAGCAGATTCCTTCGGCAGTCTTGTTAGGAGTACTTTTGCGCGCGCGCGCATGGGGCGAGACATTTATCGAAGCCGCAGGCGGACTAATTATTCAAGTGATGCCGGGCGCGGACGAAAAGGTTGTTGCAGCCGTCGAATCATCGATACTGAAGACTCCGCATACGACATCTCTTATCCGCGAGGGCGCGAGTCCGGCTGAGATGCTGCGTGCTGCTCTCGGCGGCGTGCCATTCGAGCTTCTCGAAGAACGCCCCGTTAGTTTTACCTGTCCGTGCTCGTACGACCGTGCGTTGTCTTTAATCTCGTCGATTGATCGTGAAGAATTGGAATCGATGCTCAATGAAGACAAGGGCGCGGCGATGACCTGCCATTTCTGCAACGAGACTTACCGGCTCGACGAAAAGACACTTGCCGGCATACTCGAGAGCAAGATTTCGTAAGCAATAAATATAAGAATTAAAGCGATGTTTAGAGGAATGTGCAGAACTTCCTCTAAACATCGCTTTATTGCCTGACCTTATTATTTGGCGGAAGTGTTTGACGGCAGGAGATCGAAATTGCCGAGTTCGCGGTTGTGCATGTCGAGCGCACCGACGGCATCGGACGTCTCTTCGAGCATCTGCTTGGTCATGGCAATCGAGTCTGAAAGCTGCTCAAAGTCGAGCGACGAGACGCGTTCGGGCGTGGGCAGAGTGACGACCTGATCGTTGACCAGCCCAAAGAAGTTTTCGATTGACTGCAACTGGCCTTCGACGAGCTTGACCGAGCGTTCTAATTCGTTGAACTGCGCGAGCCGGCGGCGAAGGATTTCGACATTGGCCTGCTGTACGCGTTTGGCGCGGTCGTCAGGCGCGGTCTCGACGGCGCGCTCGGCCTGCGTCAACTGATTTTGCACGGCCTGCCGATTGATCGAGCGCAAGTGGTTTTTGCGGCGGCGGTAAACGTCGAGCAGGTCGACAAAATCCTCCCAGCGTTGTTCGAGACTGCGAATATTTGTCGGCAGCTCGCGCGCGCCCGTGAACTTTACATAATTGTCGAAAACCTGTTTCTTCAGCCACTTCAAATAGAGCACGGCTTCGCGCTCGCGCGGGTCGAACGATTCAATCAGTTTTTCGCGCTGACGGTTGCGTTGTTCGAGCAGACGCTTTTTGTTGCGCGAATCAACGATGCGTCGATAGAGCGCGCTGGCCGGGACGGTGGCGAGATAAGCGCCCTCTGCAACGAGCGCGGCGGCGAGCGGGATGACAGACTGCGTGTAGGCTGCGGCGACGGCAAAACCGGCCATACCCCAGAAATTGACAGGCTCTTTGACGGCCTCTTTTAAATAGTCGAGATTGATCTTTCTCTCCGCCATAACCATGTATCAGTTCCCGGTTATAAAACCTTCGAGCCGTCCATCCATCAATGCAGCCGCGCACGGACTGTAGCTTATCGACTTTATCAGCTTGCTTCTGCCGATTTGTCGGCGGCTGGAAGCGCGGGCGCTTCTTTTGCCCCGCTCCCCAAAAGACCCATCGATTGTTTGTATTCGAGCAGCTTGTCATGCAGCTGCATATCCATCGCTTCGCGCTCGATTTCGTGCATCTGGTTATCGACCGAAGATGCGCCGAGCTGCAACTTGGCTTCCGCAGTCGCCGCGCGCCGGTCGATCTTTTCGCGCATCTCGTTAAAAGTCGAAGCATCGTCGCCCAGTTGGAACGAAGCCATCGTCTGCGCGAGCTGCTCCTGCAGCTTGGCCTGCTTCGACTGGTTGATAAGCTGCATGGCCTCAGCCGTGCGACGCTGCATCTGAAGCACGTAGTTGTCGCGCGCCTTCAACGCTTGCTTTGACGCATTACCGGCGTAGTCGAGTTGCTGCGATGTTTTTTGCAGATCGAGCTGCGCCTGTTGAAGCTGTCCGATGTAGGCGGTAGCGATGTCGTCGCGGTTCATCTTGATCGCCGCTTTAATTTTGCTATCGAGATCGACGACCTGCGATTCGAGTCGCTCTTTGTTGCGCGCAAGCAGGCGTTCGGTCGCCATCACCTGCGCGACCGAGTTATTTAACTCGGGCACGCGGTCGCGCATGTCGCGGATGGTCTGCTGCAAAATCAATTCCGGGTCTTCGGTCTTTTCGATGACCCCACCAAACATCGCGCGCAAAGAACGTTTCAGTCTCGCCAACAATCCCATCTCTTCTCATCCTCCAGCCGCCCAGCGCTTAACTTACGAACGCGCAACCCCTTAACGCTTCTTACAGCGACTCGGCACGTTTCAACACTTGTGCCGCCAATGCTAGTACGTCGCCTCGCGTCGCGCGGTTCTGCAAGAGCATTTTCAAACTCAGGCCGCGTTACGAAGTCGAGTATATCAGGGTTTCAGTTTCGCTTGCCAGAGCAGGACGATAAAGGCAAAAGGTAAAAGGCAAAAGGTAAAAGTAGAATCCAGTTTGACATCAATCTTATCATTTTTGCCTTTTACCTTTTTCCTTTTGACTTATGTAAAGCGTCCGATGTCGCGACGAAAGTGCATGCCGTCCCAATCAATCAGCTTGACGGCTTCGTAGCAAGTTTGAAGGGCCGAGTCGAGCGTGGGGCCGGTGGCCGTCACATTGATGACGCGCCCGCCTGCTGTTAAGAAACGACCGTCATTTTGCATCTTTGTACCGGCATGAAAGATTTGAACGCGCGGGAGTCTGGCGGCGCGCTCAAGGCCGTCGATGACTGCTCCGGTCTCCGGCTTTTCAGGATAGTTGCGTGCAGCGAGCACAACACAGGCCGAAGCGTCGTCGCTCCAAATGACCTCTGTATTCTGTAAATTTCTTTGCGCGACGGCGTGGAAGATTTCTGCGACATCGCTTTCGAGACGAACAAGAATGGCCTGCGCTTCCGGGTCGCCGAGTCGCACGTTGTATTCGAGAACGCGCGGCCCCCTGTCGGTCAACATCAACCCGATAAAAAGAACGCCTCGAAACTTCAACCCTTCGGCCTCTGCGCCCGCAAGCGTCGGCTCGACAATCTCTCTTTTGACGCGTGAGAGCGTCTCTTCGCTTAAAACATCGGGCGAGGTGATTGCGCCCATCCCGCCCGTGTTCGGGCCCGTGTCTGCCTCGCCCACGCGTTTGTGGTCGCGCGCCGCAGGCATCAGACGATAATCGCGCCCGTCCGTCCAAAGCAGAAGCGAGGCTTCGCTCCCCACGAGCGCCTCTTCAATAACGATGCGGCGGGCAGCCTCTTTGCCGACTCGGCCTCCCTCCATCATTTCAACAACCGCGCTCTCGGCTTCGGCGCGTGTGCGCGCGACGACCACGCCCTTGCCTGCCGCCAAACCATCGGCTTTAACGACTACGCTCGCGCTCTCGTCGCCAAACTCGCCGCTCCTCAAAATGTGCAAGGCATCGGCAACCGAATCGGCTGCGCGGTAATGCGCCGTCGGGATGCTGTGACGCGCCATAAAATCTTTTGCAAAGACCTTGCTCGATTCGAGTCGGGCGGCGGCCTGCGGCGGCCCTGAGACCGTGAGACCGCGCGACTCAAACTCGTCAACCAATCCTTCAGCAAGCGGAGCTTCACTTCCGGCAATCGTCAAATCTATCTGCTCGGTCTGTGCAAATTCTGCGAGACCCCGAACGTCAGTGATGTTGATAGGCACGCAGCGAGCGACTTGCTCGATCCCGCCATTGCCGGGTTCAAGTATAGAGGGGCTGCATAAAATTGTGAAAATTGGGGGTCCTGAGCCGTTACCACACTAACCAAAGCCAGCATTAACACACCAAAGACCAGGGTTATCCTGAGCATCAACTTTATGATTATGTTTCGCAATCAAAGCAAATTAAAGGTATATCGGAAATATATGAAATAGTTTGTCCGTTCGTGAGCCTCGGCTGATAAGCGGCATT
>CBDUCU010000233.1:0-6175 GCA_965365725.1 uncultured bacterium
TTACGAATTGGGAACTGGTGAACCGCCCCTGCCAGTTCTGATGCAATATGCGCGAGTGGCGAATGTCGCTATGGAAGCCCTCGTTGACGACGAATTGGATTTACCTGAACGGCTACCAAGCAAGGTAAAACATGAAGGAATCAAACGTATTATTCCTTCCCGCAAAGGAAAACGTAATTGAAGTTAAAAAGCTGAGGTTTTATTGACTCCGAGTGCGCAATGAGATGATGGGAGCGGTCATGCTCGGTTATCTGCATTCTCTTGTTCTGGTAATGCATTAACCAAGTAGTCAATTAGCGGACGATATATTGTGTTGTCTAAATGTTCTTTATAGGCTTCGCGGTAAGTTCCAGCGGTTAAGTTTTTCTCTACCCATTTGACCTCTTCGAGCAACGTCCACAGGTTGTGTGTCGCGCGGTTGCAGAAGCCGCGCGTACCTGACGCTTTAAGCCCCCTCACGCCTTCGAGCTGACACGCAGGACAAAGGCACGCCCGTAGACACCGCATCTCTTCGCGGCTGAGCTGTCTTCCCCTCCACGAGCCGAGTGCGGCGATGACGCGTTCGCCGCTTCCCGGCAGTTGGATGATCCCGCGTGCGGCGCGATTGCGCCAACCACTCGAATCTACGGAATCGATTCCGATTAACAGCGCGAGGTGTAGAGTCGCCGTGCCCCCGATGCCGAATACATGAACTTTCTTGTCGGCGAAGTCGCGCCGGAATTTTTTCAAGCCGTCCAAGATGTGTTTGTAGGGCATCGCTTTAGACGCCCGTAGCAGGTTGGGGACAATAGCGCCGAGCGCGATGTGCGGCTTAGCTGCCAACCGCGAGTGGGCTTTAATTCTAACTACGTATTCGTCGAGCACTCGACTGATGTGTGCGACCGGCACGTAGCCGTCATGCTGAAAACTACGGTTGACACGCATCGTTCTGTTCAGGCATAGCCTCTGCTCGGCGAGAGACATGCTAGGAGTAGGGATAAAGTCCCGTGGGACGGGCTTCCAGCACGGATGCGCG
The DNA here is from genome assembly GCA_965365725.1 of uncultured bacterium. GTDB lineage: Bacteria > Acidobacteriota > Blastocatellia > Pyrinomonadales > Pyrinomonadaceae > DASQDT01. The sequence goes on from CBDUCU010000233.1 coordinate 1,016, forward strand.
TGCTCGACAAACTCTTCGTACTCTTTAACCGGTACGGTTTCTCCGCGCGCCGAGAAAAAGAATGCACCATTATCAAGGAAGATATTTATGTTCTTAGGTATTCCGAGGCTTGCGTGCATACCCAGTTCCATAGCGCGGCGGCGCTGGGCAGGCTGGTGGTGAAAGTCCGCGTAGGAAAGCATCACCGCCCTCAAAGCAGGCAGGTAATATGGGGAGTCAGAATTCCAGACTCGGGGGCTAAGATTTTTAAGCGTGATGCCGGCTACGACATGCAATTTTGAATGGCATCCTCGGAGACTGAGAATGAAAACATCTTACGTTGTGAGACCTGATCAACCTCGCTTGCCGCTTGAGCATGTAACAGTGCTTCCGAGCGATGTCAAGTCTTTCGCTCGGCACCGACGCTACGACAGCGTTTGTAGTTAGGCCTATATGAGAAGCGCATCGAAGGCTTTATTGCTGTTATCATCGCGGTACACCATGGGGCGGGGCGATTCAAAGGCAATATGTCGGGAAACCTCAAGACTAAGAAGGCGGCCCCGGGCCGCCGGTTGTTGCTGCTATCTTGTGCGCGGCGCAAGCGCCGGACGCGGAGCCTCCTGCCTGCCGTCGAACGTTACGACGGCCCGGCCTTCCGCATTCTGCGTCGTTATCTGAGCGTGCAACCAACTACTCGACCAGACGTGCTGATCCTATCGGCGAAGTGGGGAGTTGTTTCCGGCGACACCCTCTTGCCTAATTACGACCGACGCATGACGGCACGCCGCTTAAGAGAAATGCGTCCTCGCGTCATCGCCAAACTCCGTGAGGTCTTTGAGAGCGGCCTTTATGGCGAGGTGTTCATCTCGATGAGCGAAAACTACCTTCAGGTAATTCAAGGGCTACCTGAAATTGCAGGTGTCACAATTTACACAGCGCGCGGTGGGCGGGCGCGAAAACTTTCCGCACTATATGACTGGCTGCATGACGGCCCGCCTCCAGCACCCATAGCAAAGGAACGATCTCCCAGAGATAACAACAAGAAACTGTGCATTCGGGGCGTGGAAATCCGAAAGACGAAGACTCAGGTACTTGCGTTAGCACGCCGGGCCTTACGCCGGGAGGCCGAAGTCGCGACGCGTATTCACTCCTGGTACGTTCCGTTTGAGAGAAAGAAACTCTCTCCAAAATGGCTCGTCGGTAAACTGACGGGACTATCTGTTAATTCCTTCGCCACGGACGAAGCCCGGCGCGTGCTCGCACAACTGAGCATCGAAGTGCGTCGCGTAGTAGGATTGCAGAAACAATCTTAAAGGATCTTCCGCATTTATCTCTCGCCCTCGCTCTTCTGACCGCCTACCTATTGCCTTTTACGCACGTAATAAGTTAAAACAGCCGGACTCGCCATAACCTCTAACCGCGACGGCGAGGCCGCGTTCGTTTCACACGCGCATAGCCTTCCCAGTCCATCTCAACCTCGGTGCTGGGCGCTCAGCGCAAAATATTTCTACAACGCCTGTCAGGTTTTGCCAGCCTCCGGGCAATTTAGTTCATGACAGGAGGGCGCAGTGACCAAACAAAGCGGGCGAGCGGCACAGGCAGACGCGAGCGGGGTTCCGGATGAGCGCCGCCGTCTCTTGGGGGAGGCGATTGAGCGCGAGCAGCGAGAACTGCTCAACGACATCGCCTTTTACCTCTTAGATTTTGGTGTTGCCACCGACCGCGAAGGCGTCGCAGCGACCGCCAAGGAAGTTTTGCAGGAGACGGTCGCAACCGCACTCAGAATCCTTGACAAGTACGATCCAAGTCGTCCCGCGGGCGGGTGGCTTCGGGGCATTGCCGTTAAAGTCATCCTTCATTTGCTCCGCACCCAGAGTCATGAGCGTCGTCGTCTGACCCTGGTCGGCGACTCGGAGCCTGTTCGCCGCGCCGTAGGCGGTCATAAGGCCAGAGAATTGTCTGAGGCTGAGATGTTTGACTTGCTCTCCCCGCCTGTCGGCACGCTCTCCGCGCGAACGCCAAGCGGTGAGGAGTTGCTTGCCCTCGTGGGAGAAGATGACAGAGAGATCCTTCGGCTGCGCCACTTCGAAGGGCTGGACGGCAAGGAGTTAGCTGCGAGATTGGGGACGAGCGAGGGGGCCGTGTATCAGCGACTCAGTCGCGCACGTAAACATCTGCGTCAGGCGCTTCAGGGGGACAACAAATCATCCGGGGGGAAGTCGAATGCATAAAGATAAAGACAACGAGCGAGTGCGAACGCGGGAGCTACTGCTCGACCGCTACGTGCTGGCGCTGGATGACGGCGACCCCGAAGAGACGGCTGCTGTGCTCGACGCGGTGTACGAGGCGGCGCTCGACGACCCGGAGATTGATCGTCTCATCGCGGAGATAACCCGCGCCTACCGCGAGGAGCAAAGGCTGACTCCGCTGGACGCAGACGCTGACCTTGTCCGCGAGTTGCTGCGCAAGCACGTGCCGAGCGCCTTTATCACCTATGAGCACTTGAAGAAGCCGCTCACCGTCGGTGAGGTCGCGGGCTGGCTGCAAGCTCAGGGGCGCGTGCGCCCTGGCGATGAAGGAACCAACCGTTCGCTCCTCGGAAGCACGACGCCCCTGCCCAAGCTCCTAAATGCACAGGAGGTTAAGAAGCTCGCCGCCGGGCTGGGCGTCAGTGCCAGCGAGTTCTACTGGCGCGCTTTCCGCGACGCGGCGATCACGATGGGCATCGCCCGCAGTAACAGTCAGGTTCAGCTCGCCGCGCGCGAGAGGCGAATGCGCCGCAACTCGCGCCGAGATAAGACGAAGCAAGACTCATAGTATCGCGGCAGAATGCAAGGACGGACTCAACAAAGTGACGAGAAACCAGGTTCGCTGATGAGACTGTCTGAGGACAAAATCCGAGAGATCATCTCCGTCGTTCGGCGTGCGTGCCTCAACGCGGGCGTGAGCTATGACGCGCTATCCGGCGTCGTCCCATTATTCGAGATCATGGGTGCCTTCCCCCTACGTGTAGCTGAACTGCCTGATCGGAAGCCTCTGGCGGCACAGAGCGCCATTAAATTTCTGGGGCGCGAGACGGGACAGGAACTCCCTGCACCGTCGAACGGCGACCGTCCGCTCTCTGGCTTTATCTACGTCTTCGAGTACGAAGGCTTCCTCAACGGGTGCATCCTCACTGACGCTAACGACCCCGTGACGCGCCGTCGCTTCAGCGCCGCCCACGAGTTGGCACATTACCTTCTGCACTTCCTTCCTTATCTTGAAGAGCTAAGGCGCGAGGGCATGTCCGAGGCGCTGATTTTGACGGAAGGGGTGACTTTCGAGAGTGGAAGCGAGGTGGGTGGTGAACCTGCGGCGGAGATGTCCGCCATCCAGGGGGTGGACTCATTCCAGCGCCTTACGTTGAAAACTACCCCGGCGATGGAGCGCGAGGCAAACCGCTTTGCCGCTGAGCTGTTGATGCCGGCTCATGCGTGCGAAGCGAAGGCGCAACAATATGTGAAGCGGTTCGGCACTGACCGTAAGGTTGTCGCGCGGAAACTAGCGACGGATTTTTTTGTCAGTTCCGAAGCGATGAAGTGGCGGCTCATAGAGTTGGGTCTGTACACCTCACAAGAATGAGCTTTCAGTCCGCAAATCCCTCACGGCGCTGAAAGGAGAGCGACGGGTGAGCGTTAAGAGCTTCATGCAGAGTCACGGTGGCCGGCGGCTCGACCAGTACGAGCCGCCCGACCCGATGCGGGATAACAGGGGCGGCGACGACGCCCCGCCGCCCGAAGTCGTCAACCTTAATGTCGAAGAAGAGCGCAACGAATGGAGGGCAAAAGGCACGCTGTTGCACCCGCGCTGGCGCGCGCGCGACTGGGCCGAACGTCCCGTGCGCTTCGTTGACGGCAAGGATGTCGGCCACACAGTGGCTTATCTGAACGGCCCGTTAGGCCACTTGATCCCCGTCCGCCTCTCGGAAATCGGTAGCGCCGTCATGCGTGTTGAGGACGGTGAGTGCCGACGCGAATTCGCATCGGTCGAGCGCGTCGTCTCGTTGGTCGCGTCGGCCTTCCCCTGGGAGGATATGGAGTCCTTCGCCGCCGACCTGCAAAAGCACGAACTGCGTCTACTGCCCGCGCTCCCTCCCGACGGCCAACTGACAGACATCTTCGAGCCGATGCGTAAGGCCGCGCAGAACCGCTCGAACGACGAGATGGAGGTGCTAGAAGAAGTGGCCGTCGCACAGGACGCGGTAACGCCGACCGTCGTTGATGGACGTCTTGAACGGCGCTCCGGCGGGTTTGACACCGAACGTTCCCCTGTCTTCGGAGTCATTAAAACTCACCGCCAAGTTTACCTGCATTCGCGCGGCCTGCGGCTTCTCTACACATTAGAGGAGGGCGAACGCACACCAGCCTTTTTCATCCGGCCAGTCGAGCCAGCGGAGAGGGAGAGCGAGGACGAAATCAGCGGAGCTGATCAGGGCGACGAGGTAGGAAGAGCGACTGACGGGTCGGGCACGGCCTCCCAAACGAGGGAGAAGGAGATCAAGGTCAGGCTCCCGGTCGTCTCTTGGTACGTCCGCCTCTCAGGTGGTGGCGGAATGATGCCTGACTGGGGACTAGTCAGGGTTGAGGCGTCGCTCAAGTGGTTCGTCGCGCGCGGGTATGGCTCGCCCGACGCGGTGAATCAGAGCGGCGCAGACTTTATCAACAAACTGTCGCGCACGCTTTACGAATACCGATGCCGCGAGCGCAGTTACGAGCGCGCAGCCGTCTCGCTGCACCCAATTGTGCGTGCCGAGTCTAGTCTGCGCGCGCTCTTCAGCCCCGGCGGTATGTTGAAGAACAGTTTTTATCGCTTGAGCGGGCTGTGAGTTTTATACGGCGAGGAGAGCTAAGCATGGCAAACGATGCAACAAATTTCGAGGCGCGCTCCGGCGACATAACGGCTGCACGCGGTGACGCTACGGCTGCGCCTCGCACGCACGACGACGGTCAAGCCGCCCCGACCGGCGGAGGCGGCGAAGTGATCGGGCGTGTCGCCGCGCCGCCTCAGTTAGAGTCAACGCCCGAACATTTTCACTTCTGGGTCGAGCGTGACCGTCTCGTCGAGATGAATCAGTTCGTCCGCACCGGAAGCACGGTCGAGAGCATGTAGCCGACGGTGTTCGCAAAAAACGTGGCGTAGAAC
>CBDUCU010000234.1:0-6134 GCA_965365725.1 uncultured bacterium
TGACGCGCGCATACATCAAGGGCTGCGTGTAGCTCGGCTCGTCGCCCTCGTTGTGACCGAGACGACGAAAACCGACTACGTCCAAGACAACGTCTTTGTTGTACTCCTGCCGGAAGCCGAGCGCGATGCGAAGCACGCGATAGGCCGCTTCGGGGTCGTCGCCGTTGATGTGGAAGATTGGAATCTGCGTCATCTTCGCCACGTCGGTCGAATAGATCGACGAGCGGCTCGCTTCAGGCGTTGTGGTAAAGCCAATCTGGTTGTTGACGATGATGTGGATGGTTCCGCCCGTGCGATAGCCTTTGAGATCGGCAAGCTGCAGCGTCTCCATCACGATGCCCTGACCGGCGAAGGCCGCGTCGCCGTGCAAAAGAACTGGCAGGATGCGATCAATCACCTGCTCGCGCGCCGTGCCCGCAAGCTGTAATTCGTCCTGACGAGCGCGCACCATGCCTTCGACCACCGGATCGACAAATTCAAGGTGGCTCGGATTGGGCGAGATGGTGATGCGCACTTTGCGACCCGTCGAAGTTGTGCGCTCGCCCGTTGCGCCCTGATGATATTTAACGTCGCCCTCGTCAGCCGGAAAGTCAGGATGGACTGAGCCTTCAAACGCCGTAAAAATTCTTTCAGAGAAATTTCCGACGACGTTGGCCAGCACGTTCAAACGCCCTCGATGCGCCATTCCCAGAGCGATCTCTTCAACGCCTTTCTCTGCGCCGCGCTCAACGAGTTGCTCAAGAAGCGGGATGATCGTCTCGCAGCCTTCGAGCGAGAAACGCTTTTGTCCCAGATATTTTGTATGCAGAAAACGCTCAAACTGTTCGGCGCGCGTGAGCCTTGACAGCAGCGCCTTCTTCAGTTCAGGAGCGAGCGGCTGCGGATAGACAAACTCTTCGCGTATGCGGTCGCGTATCCAGAGCTTCTGTTCTTTGCTCTGGATGTGCCGATACTCCGTGCCGACTTTGCCGCAGTAAGCGCGGCGAAGGATTTCGATGATCTCGCGCAAGGTTGCGCTCTCTTTGCCGCCAAGTCCGCCCGTGATAAAGACGCGGTCTAAGTCCCAGATCGTTAGCCCGTAAGTTTCGATGTCGAGTTCCGGGTGATACTGAACGGGGAGCGCGTTCAGTGGATCAATGTCTGCGATAAGGTGTCCGCGCACGCGATAAGAATTGATAAGCTCAAGCACGCGCGCCTGTTTCTCAATCTGCGCGCGCGTGTGATCGGCTCCGAGCAGCGCCGGGTTGCGGTCAACCGACCAGCGCATCGGCTGATAAGCGATGCCGAGGTCGCGGAAAATCTCTTCGTAAAAATTGTGTTTCCCCGTCAGAAGCTCGTGCATATACGCGAGAAACGCGCCCGACTCAGCGCCCTGCACGATGCGGTGGTCGTAGGTCGAAGAGACGTTAAAGACCTTGCTGATGCCGAGCTGCGAGAGAGCTTCAGGAGCCATCGCCTGAAACTCCGCAGGGTATTCAATCGCGCCCGTCGCTACGATGAGCGATTGCCCCGACATCAGACGCGGAGCAGACGAGACCGTTCCGATCGTGCCGGGATTTGTCAAAGAGACGGTCGTCTCCTGAAAATCCGCAACCGCAAGCTTGCCTTCGCGCGCGCGCTTCACAACGTCGTCGTAGGCTTCAATGAACTGCGTAAAACGCATCAAATTTGCATTCTTCACGTTCGGCACAAGCAGCGTGCGCGAGCCGTCCTTTTTCTGTAGGTCAATCGCAAGGCCGAGATTGATGGAGGTGCGGCGCACGCGCGCCGGCCCTGCGTCAACGACGGCGAACCCGTCGTTCAACTGCGGGAATTTTTCCAACGCGCGAAGGATGGCATAGGCGACAAAATGCGTGTAGGAAGTCTTGGGGCGACCGCGTTCTTTGAGAAAGCTGTTGATGGTCAGGCGATTCTCTTCGAGCACCTTGACAGGTATGAGACGGTTCGATGTCGCCGTCGGAACAGAAAGGCTCGTCTCCATGTTCTCGACGATCTTGAGCGCGCCGCCGCGAATCGGTTGCGCGTCGGGCGCTGGCATAGCACGAGGAGCGACCTGTTGCGCTGGAGCTTGCGGTGTGATTTGAGCCTCCTGCGCGGGCACTGCGGCCTGTTGTTGCGGCGCAGGCGTTGCTGCCTGTGAAGTTTGCGTCGTCGTGGTTGTCGAAGCAACAATCGCATCGGATGTGGGCCAGACGGATTGAGAAGTCGCGCCGCCGTCTGTTTGAGTCGCTGCGCGTCCGTTCTCGTTTGATGAAGACTGCGCTGACTCGCCGAGCAGTTCAGTAAAGTATGCGCGCCACGCTTCATCGACGAGCGAGGGGTCGCTGCGAAAACGGCTCAACAGGCCTTCGACGTAAGTCGCGTTTGCGCCAAAATTTTCGGCGATAATTTCGGAATAGTCTGTTCTGTTAGGCTCTTGGCTCACGTCTGTTTTTCACCTCACGTGCCGAAGGCGAGCGGCGCAGATGACACAGCATCAGACCATCCGCCAAACGATCAGTTTTACCGGCTGGAATCTATATGCAATAGCCTATCATCATCCGCATTGCATTGCACACGGCGTGCAAGCGGCAAACATTGCCCTACAATTCGGCAACGGAGAGTGTTATGCTCCAGCCCGCCGCTCACTAAATTCACAAAAATTGTTTCAGCGTTTGCCTTATTGCATCAGGGCCGCGAGAGCTAACCAAAATGGCAGAGAGACGCAGAGCTTCAACGAAGAAAAAGTCGGCCCGCAAGACACAAGCAAGCGGCAAAATCAATGTACGCGGCAGCAAGACCGCGCGCGCTACAAAGAAAACTTTAGCTCCTACGTCCGCATATTTTCTTTCTCTCACCATCGAGAACGTTCGCTGCTTCGGCCCCAGACAAACGCTCGACCTCTCCGACAGAAAAGGCCGCCCCGCGCAATGGACGATCATTCTGGGCAATAATGGAGTTGGTAAAACTACGCTTCTTCAAAGTCTGGTTGCCGTGACACCTTCGTTAAGCGCTCGGAGCGATGAAAAGGCGTTCGTAGCGCCTCTCTACGAAGTTGGGGCAAAGCTTTTTTCTACATGGAACGCCATCCGGCACGAAGTCGGCAATGAACCTTTATTCATCTCTGCTGATTTTGTCACCGGCATTACACTAACGAATGATAGTTCCGGCGAGGTTATAAAAGATTTTTTTGTAGAAGAAAATTTAAGCGGAATACTCGGTCAGGAAGTTTTAAGCCGGGCGCGTGGAGCAAGCTATGAAAAACTAGGAAATCTTCCATGCTTCGGCTACGGCGCATCAAGGCGCATGGGTCAAACCTCTCTTTCAGAGAAAACAGAAGATGACCCGTTCAACAGTTTGTTCTCTGACGATGCGGCGCTTATCAACGCCGAAGAATGGCTGCTGCAAGCGGATTATGCGGCGCGTGCGGCGACCGGTGCGGCGACACGCAAACGCGCCGGAAAACGTCGCGACGACATCAGGAAAATTCTCAACAGGCTTCTGCCCGATGCTGAAGAGATCAGATTTACTCAGCTGACAAAAGAGCAACTCCGACCCGGCGTAGAAGTAAAGACTCCTTACGGCTGGGTCTCGATCAAAGATTTGAGTCTCGGCTACAAGACGCTTGTTGCGTGGATGGTCGATTTTGCCAGCCGAATGTTCGACCGCTACCCCGACAGCCGAGACCCTCTGGCCGAGCCTGCCGTCGTGCTCGTTGACGAGATCGACCTGCACCTGCACCCGAAATGGCAGCGCGAGCTGATCCGATTTTTGAGCGAGCTTTTCCCGAACACGCAGTTTATCGCTACAACGAACAGTCCGCTTGTCGTTCAATCAGCGCAGGGCGCAAACCTCGTCGTGCTCCGGCGCGAGGGCGATCATGTTTTGATCGACAACGAGGTCGAATCGGTCGAAGGCTGGCGCGTCGATCAGATTTTGACGGGCGAGCCTTTCGAGTTGGAGAGCGCGCGTGCACCGCAGTTTGACGCGCTGCTCGGTGCGCGCCGCGAGATTCTTTCAAAGAGCAGGTTGACGACGAAAGACCGGACACGCTTGCGCGCCATCGAATCTGAGGTGGGCGAGTTGCCCGCAGGCGAAACGCCCGAAGAGATGAAAGCCCTCGACATCATCGCACGCGCCGCAGCGCGTCTGGGGAAGAAGCCGTAAACGAAATCTCCTCATGATTAGCATCGACAAGCCGCAAGCGGCCCCGACCGTTCTGACCGCGCGGGGAAAGACCAGGACCGCCGCGATGACATCGGCCTTCTCTCAATCGCCCGATGCATACCTTCGCGGAGAGAAGACCTTCGAGTTTGAGTCCGACATCTATGGACACAAGTCGGTCAAAGAGGCTCTCATCGCGGCGCAGCATGGAAAATGTTTCTTGTGCGAATCAAAGGTCGCGCATGTTGCATTCGGCGACGTGGAACACTTTCGCCCGAAAGCTGGTTACAGACAGAAGGAGACGGATGATCTTGGAAGGCCCGGTTACTACTGGGTGGCTTACGAATGGCCGAACCTCTTTTTCGCATGTCAGATTTGCAATCAGAAATTTAAGAAGAACCTTTTCCCTCTGAGCAGTCCGACCAAGCGCGCCGTCTCGCACACAGACGACATGAAGATTGAGAAGCCGATGTTTATTGATCCGAGCGTGGAGAATCCTTTGAAATTTATCTCCTTCAGAAAAGAGATTCCCTTCCCGCTTAGAAACAGCCGGCGCGCGAAAGCGACGATCACTTTGCTGGGGCTTGATCGTCCGGAGTTGAATGAAGTGCGCCGCGACCGCTATCAAATGCTGAAGGCGCTCTTTAGCATCGCGCGTTTGAATCTGCCTGAAAGCGTTGAGGCGCAGACAATCTTAGATGATGCCGTCAAGAAAACCGCCGAATACTCAAGCATGGCGCGGGCGGCGATTGCGGCAAAATTTTCTCTCAGTCCGTGAACTCGTCCTCCGTGCCCGGCAAGAAATGTCTAAAACAGCCAGTTGAGATTGACGCATGAAAACTTCAAAACAAACAGACTCTCGCACAGGCGAATCGCGCCGTAAATTTACAAAAGCAGTGGCCGCCGCTTTTGTCGCAGCGCCGCTTACGGCAACCGCACAGAGACCCGCTGCCACGCCCACCGAGACGAAAGCACCGCCCAACCCGCAGCCTGCGCAAACACAACAGCCATCACCCGTCGCCGAAGCTTACGCGGAGGTTGCACGCGCGCGTTTCGGCTCGCAAGTCACAGACGAAGAGATGCGCCGCATCAAACGCGACCTCGAAGGCAACGTCCGCACGGCGGAGCGCCTGCGCACCTACAAACTACAAAACTCTGATGAGCCGGATTTTATCTTTGAGGCTTAAAGAGTGGTCGTTGTCAGCAGTTCAATCGAACGTTGTTGCCACCGCCCGATTTATTCATTTATCCAAACGAATCAGGGGCGCATCGCAGAAATTAATTGACGCGTGAGTGCTGACGGTTGACAAATCTCGTGATGAAACATTTTTTGTCGCTTCTGTTTGCTGCTCTATTGGTCGTCCCTTGCACCGTCGGCGCGCAGAGTCTTAACGAGCGCGTTCGTGATTACCGTCGTGCGAACGAGCACCGCATCCTCAGCGAGTTTGTTGAGTTGCTCTCGATTCCAAACCTCGCCGCAGACAGCGAAAACATTCGTCGCAACGCCGCGCACATCCTTGAATTGATGCGCCGACGCAATCTCAATCCGCGCTTGCTCGAAGCAAAAGATGCTGCGGTTGCGCCCGTCGTCTATGGCGAGTGGCTCACGCCCGGCGCGACGCGCACGATTGTCTTTTACGCGCATTACGACGGACAGCCGACGGATGCGCGCAAATGGACGGGCACAGAGCCCTGGAAACCTGCATTTCGCACGGGAGCGTTTGAGCGCGGCGGGCAGATAATTCCGTTCCCGAAATCCAGCGAGAAGATCAATCCGGAGTGGCGCATCTATGCGCGTTCGGCTTCGGACGACAAGGCGGGCGTGCTTGCCATCCTGACGGCCTTCGACGCGCTCAAGGCCGCCGGAATCAAACCAACCGTCAACATCAAATTCTTTTTCGAGGGCGAAGAGGAAGCAGGCTCGCCCAACCTCGCCGAAATTCTCTCGGCGCACCGTGAGCTTCTCAAGGCCGATGCGTGGATCATCTGCG
>CBDUCU010000235.1:0-6126 GCA_965365725.1 uncultured bacterium
GCTCTTGTTGCCCTTCAAACGTCTTGAGAGCCACAAACGCACTGCTGCGTTGAGCATCGTCTCGCCTCGCGCAAACGCTTCGTGGGAGGTTTCCTGGGACGCGCCCGCCGCCGCCGATGCTGCGCAAACCGGCACGGTCTTTTATCTCGAAGGCTTTCATGTTGACCCGGTCTATCTCCACGACCAACGCGAATACGCGCGCATCACGCTCTCAAACACGGCGCAGTACATAAACTCTCTGCGCGCAGATTCCGCTTACGGAGTCTTTCTTTCAGAGATCGACTATCTCAAGCCCTATCTCGACACGCACCCCGAAGACCTCAAGCTTGTACGACGCGCCGTCTCAGAAGGGCGCGTCGGCACGGGTGGCTCATACAATCAGTTCAACGAGCTGACTATCGGCGGCGAATCGATCATACGCAACATCATCTATGGTCGCGCCTATCACGAAAATATTCTCGGCAGCCGCGCTCGCTCGCTCGCGCTGTGGGACGTGTTCGGGCATGCGCCGCAGATTTCTCAGATCGCGCGCAAATCCGGATTTGAAGGCATCGTCTGGTCAAAAAAGATTCAAGGGTTCCCGTCCTTTTTCTACGACTATGCGCTCGACGGGTCGCGCCTGCTCCACCGGCGAGTCGATTACGCTTATTCATTTTCGGGTTTTGGGAGCGGAAAAAACTACGGCCTCGAACAGTTTCGGCAGATGACGGCGCGCAAGTTTGAAGAGGCGCGCACGCTCGGCTCGTCTGTTGATTTGCGAATCAACGCAGCCGATTTCACGCCGCCCTGGACGAACCTCGCCGGAAACGTCGAGCGCCTGCGCGCAAACCTTCCGCGCATCGAGACAACGGGCAACGCGCAAGACCTCTATTTCGACGCGCTGCGCCAGGAAATCAAAGCGGGCATCCTCTCGCCGCCCGTCACATCGAGAGATAAGCTCTTCTTTCACGTCGGGGTCGCCGCCGCGCGCAGCGATTTGAAGGTCGCGCACCGTCTGGCGGAGAACATGACGCTCGCCGCCGAACGTTTCGGCGCGATTGCCGCGTCGCGCGGCGCGCGTTATCCAGACCGCGCGCTTGACAAGGCCTGGCGACAGGTTCTTTTCGGCAGCCATCACGACGCAATCACGGGCACGCCTTCGGATAACTCGCTCCTTGACCTCGTTCACGGCTACCGCGAAGCGTTCGAGCTTTCGCGCACGGCGCTCGACGACGCGCTCGATCATCTGGCCGCGCAGGTTGATACGCGTGCGCCGCATGGCAAAACCGCAAAGTCCAACCCGCAGGCAAACGAAGCGCGCCTCGTCGTCTTCAACCCGCTTTCGTGGAAGCGCAGCGACGTGGTGCGCGCGCGCGTCAAATTCTCTGCGCCCGTCAAGAATCTTTTTCTGGTGGATGATCGAGACGAGCCGCTTCCTTATTCAATCGTTTCGTCAAATGCCGACCCGCGCGGGATGCTGACCGAAGCCTTGCTTGAATTTGTCGTGCGCGACGTGCCCTCGCTCGGCTATCGCACGGTCTTCGTCTATCGCGCCGAATGCGTTGAGTGCGCGAGCGTCAAACAACAGTCGAAAAATTTTATCGAGAACAACTTTTATCGCGTAACCGTTGACGCGCAGCGCGGCGGCGCGGTCGCAAGCATCTTCGACCTCGCCGAGCGACGTGAGATCGTCGATACGAGCACGGGGCGCTTTGCCAACGAGATCGCCGCGCTCACAGAAGAGCTTTCGAAAAAGAACGTCATCTATCCGGCGTGGGAATTTTGGACGACTGGCGAAAAGAGATTTTCGACCGCGAGCGCCGCCAAAGTTTGGGTCGAAGCGTCGGGCCATACGCAGAGACTTTTTGTCGAGGGCGCGCTGCCCGACGCGACGAAGTACAGACAGATCATCGCGCTTCACGCTGGAATCAAACGCATAGACTTTCGCACGGAGCTGTTTGACTATCGCGGGCGCAACCAGTTGTTCGTCGTCAACTTTCCTCTCTCGCTCAGGCGCGGCGCGCTCGTCACCGAAGAACGCTTCGGCACGGTTGTTCGCAGCGAGAGCAAGGGAGCGCTCGACTTTCGCTCAAACACCGATAAGCTCGTCTCGGGCGCGCCCGTCTATTCAGCGAACCATTGGGTTGAATACGGTTCGGCGCTCGCGTTGCGCTTTACAGACAAAAGCGGGGCGACAATTTTTCGCGCACCGCTCAAGCCCTCTGCGCTTATCCGCCCGCAAACAGCAAAACTCTCAAACACGGACGAGCTAACCGAGCGCATCGTCTCTGCTCTTATACGTCGCGGCGTAAGCGTGACTCCTTTTTATGACGACAACGACGAGGCGCGTCGCTCGCGTCTTACTATCGAAGACTCGACGATGCCGCGACGCTTAAAAGACGACGTTGCATACCATCGTTTTCGTCTGAGCGTCGGCGGCCCGGTTGAAAACTCCTACACCGCGTCGCTTCTCAATGCGACAAACGCAGAGACGCGCGCGGCCTTTGAGCGACGGTTGGCGCGCGACGGCGCGGCCTATCTTTTTCTCTACGACCGGGACGTGCCCGAAGGCTGGCCGCCCGTGCCCGTCCTCGTCGTCGCCGGCTCGCATCCGGCTTCGACGGCGCGTGCGGTCGAAGAGCTTCTCCAACCACTCACAAAAGAGAGCGGCGACCTCGCGCTCTCGTCCGAAACGCTCGCCCCGGAGATGATTGATGAAGCCAGCGCTTCATCGACGCAGGCGTTTGATTACGGTGTCGCACTCATCAATCAAGGCACGCCCGCAGCAAGTCTTGAGCGGCCCGACATGCTGACGCTTTTTCTGACGCACACCGCGCCCTGGCCCGGCATCAATCTGCCTTTCGAGTTTACGCCCGAACACAAGACGCATCGTTTCGATTACGCGCTTTATCCGCACGCGAAAGATTGGCGCGACGCGCGCACCGTGCGCGCCGGATACGAGTTCAACTATCCACTCATGGCGCGTCAGACCGGCGTACACGCGGGTGCGCTTCCATCCGCGCACAGCTTTCTCTCAATCGACGCAGAGAACGTCGTGCTCTCGGCGCTCAAGCTCGCCGGAAATCCGCAGGCCTCTTTTCGCGCCGCAGAAGGCGAGGGCGCGCGTCCTCTCGTTGCTCGCTTTTATGAAATCGATGGGCAACGAACGCGCGCGCGTGTGAGTTTCGACGGCGCATTAACAAGCGTCCGCCGCGCAGATTTGCTTGAGCGCGAAGCAGAGGTTGTGAGCGCGCAAGGGTCTTCGTTCGAGACGGATTTTGACGGCTTTGGTATCGAGACGTTTACTGTTTCGACCGATGCAAGCAAGACGACAACTGATGCGGGTCGCACGCTCGGGCAAATGATCGAATCCGTCCAGCCAGTCTTTTCTCGCTACTGGATGCACAACGCGGGCGCAGCGCCGCTTGGCAACGACGCTCTCAAGATCACCGTTCGACCTGCCGAACAGATGGGCGCGCTCACCTCTTTTGCATACGACGATGCATACAATCAGGGAGGAACGACGACCGCACCCGTGCGCGTCCTTGTGACAAACAACCTCACGGATCGACGCGCACGCGGGCGGGCGTTTATCGAAGTCGCGCCCGGTTGGCGAGCAGTTCCCGAAAGCTTCGATTACGACGTTGAAGCAGGCGGATACGCAGCGCGCGACGTAATCATCGTGAGCTTTCCCGTCAAGCGCGGCGAGGAATGGGAACGCGCTTCAGGACTCGTCAAAGCGCGCACGGAATACGACGGGCAAACTTTTCAAGACGTGCTTGAGGTGGGCCGTCCGCTACGTCTCAGCTGGCGCGTCGTGCGCTCGGGCGACAAAGTCGAAATCTTTGTGCGCAACCCGAACCGACAACGTATCGAAGGCGCGCTGACCATTATCACGCCGCCCGAAGTCTGGGCGGTCGAAACGGCGCGCGAGGATTTAGAGGGTCTGCCGCGCGAGCGTGGCTTCTCCGTCGGCGCGGGCGAAGAGATTGTGCTGCGGCAACAGTTGCCGGCGCGCGCGGGCGCGGCATGGGCCATTGCGCGCATCGCTTATAACGGATATGTCGAATATCTGCGCGCCGACGGGGTTGCGCCGCAAACGCCCGCGCGTTAAAGGCGACGGAAAACGGATGAGAAGAATTTCTTTTATCTCGCTTGTCTTGCTGTTTGCGCTTGCCCCTTTTTCATTGGCGAGGGCAAACGCGCAGGCCAAACGTTTGCGAGCGCCTGCGGGCGTGCGCGCCGTGTGGGTGCGTCCGTTTATCGATGCGGACATCGAGACGCGACGCACGCGCATGCGAGGTCGGCAATTTATCCGCGCAGAGCTTGAGCGCATCAAGCGCGCAGGGTTCGACACCGTCTATGTCGAATCGTTTTTCGACGGCTACACGATCTATCCATCGCGCATCGCGCCGCAGCGCCCGCTCGAAATCAAGTATGGGATGGCCGCAACCCCGCCCGGCGGCGGACAAGCGCGCGGTTGGGACGTGCTTGCCACATATATCGAAGAAGGACGCGCGCTCGGGCTGAGCATACAGGCTTGGTTCGAGGTCTTTTTTGTATGGCACACAGGACTCGGCGACGTGACGCGCTCGCCCATCTTCGGCCCGCACCCGGACTGGCTTGCGCTCGACCGCGCAGGCTCGCCGCTTGTGCGCGCCGAAGCCGAAGGGGCGAAAAAAGAGATCAGCAAAGTCTTTATGAGTCCTTCGCACAGGGGCGTGCGCGCCTTTCTCGTCCGTCTCGTCCGCGAGATTGCGACGCGCTACCCGGCGCTCGACGGGATTCAGCTCGACTACATACGCTATCCCACACACACGCCCGACGCGCCCTTCGACTATAGCCCCGACGCGCTCCGCCGCTTTCGGCTTGCGACCGGTCTTGACGCTTTCGCCGCAATCAACGCCGCGCGAATGGATGCGCTGGCAGGAGTGGAAGACCGAGCAAGTGAGCGACGCGGTGCGCGCGATGAGCCGCGCGATTCGTCGCGCCCGCCCGCGAATGATTATCTCGGCGGCTGTCTTTCCGGGTTTTGAAGAAGACCTTCGCATCAAGATGCAGGACACGCGTGCGTGGGCGCGCGAGGGGTTGGTTGATGCGCTTTTACCGATGCTCTACAGCACAAACTTTGAGCGCGTTGACGCATGGGCGCGCGAGTTTCGCGCCGGGATAGATCGACGCACGCGCGTCTATCCCGCGCTCTATATCGGCCACTTCTACGACGCAAAGACGCGCCGCATCGACCAGCGTTATCTCTCGCTCGAAAGCAGATACGGGTTTGACGGAGTGGGATTATTCGCCGCACAGATGTTGACCGATGATCTCATCAAACAGCTTGCCGCCGGAGCTTTCGATGCCGCGCAAGCCGCAAAAACAAGATGACTCTCATAAAACAAGATGACTCTTATAAAACAAGATGACTCTTATAAAACAAGATGACTTTTAGAAGCGCAGCTTTCATCCGTCTCTTTTGCTTCGTGCTGCTGGCAGCGCACGTGCAAGCGTTTGCCATATCGACGCAGCGTCAAGACTCGAAGGCAAATGCAAATGCCGTCTCAAGAGCGCGCGCTTCGTCGCGGATACTGCTTATCCCGCTCGACGACCGCCCGCCGTGTCTGCAATTTCCCGTTCTGATGGGTGAAGTGGGAGATGCTGAGGTCGTCGCGCCGCCGCGCGCTCTGCTCGGACGCTTTCTCGAACCGGGCCGCCCCGACGAGATCGCGCGTTGGGTGCGCGCGCAGGATTTGCGCAGCTTTGATGCGGCCATCATTTCAATCGACATGCTTGCCTACGGCGGCCTCGTCAACTCGCGCGTCCACCGCACAAACGTCGATCTCGCGCTCCGAAGGCTTGAGCTGATCCGCGCCATTCGCGCGCGCGCGCCGCGCCTGCCCGTTTATGGTTTCAACGTCGTCATGCGGCTTGCGCCGACCGCCGACAATCGCAACGAGGCTTATCGTGAAAAACTCTCGCGCTGGGCTGAGATTTCTCCAGAAGCCGACAAGGATGCAGCGACGCGCGCCGAAATTCTCGTAGGCGTTCACCACGGGCGGACCGCCACCGTAGGTCAGAACGAGATCGAGCGCCGGCATCGCCCGGTGCAGCGCATGGTCCGCATTCGCGGCGAGTTCGGCCAGGGTCGCGGGC
>CBDUCU010000236.1:0-6122 GCA_965365725.1 uncultured bacterium
CGCGCGCACTTCTCGTCGCCGGTGAAGAGAACGAAGCGCGAAGCCTAGTCACAGAAGAATTGTCGACTGACTCGTCACGTTACTTTTACAGGATGGACGACTTCGCATTGGCCGCTCTGGTGCTGGCCGACATTGGGCGCGAAAGCGAAGCTCAAACGGTCGCGCAAGATATGCTCGACAATGCGCTACGAAGTCCGAGAGACGAAGAACGCTCCTTATCAATCTCACAGGCGGCGGCGCTCTTTGCCAAGCTGCGCCACTTCCACACGGCGCGCACCATTGCCGCACGTTGCCCGAAATCTACCGACCGAATGAGAGCTTACGCCGCCATCCTCCGGGAATACGCCGCGCAGAAAAGCCCTGCCGTCATGAAACTTTTGAGATCGCGTGAGCACTATTATTAACGCAATGTTGATTGTCCGTTCCTCTTTGTCCTCTGACTGCTACTTGCCGCTTGTGCGCTGACCGATATCTCGTAGATGATGTGCGCCTAAGCTTTCAGCAAAAACAACTGACAACGAACAACTGAACAATATGCTGACACACATCGTCATCTGGAAATACCGCGAGGATGCAAGCGCGCAAGATCGCCAACGTCACGTCGAGATGCTTCGACGTTTGCCGAGCGTCATCCGTGAGATTGAAAGGTTCAGCGTCGGGTTCGACGTGCTGCGTCTGCCGCGCTCGTATCACACGGGGCTTACGTCAACCTTCCGCGACCTCGCGGCGCTCGACGCTTACACAAATCACCCTGAGCACGTCGAGGTCGCAAACTTCGGGCGCACGATCAGCGAGCATGTCGCGTCGGTTGATTTCGAGGATGATGAGATTGCGCCGCAAGGATCGTAAGCCTGTCGCTGAACCGTCAGACGCTGGCGGAAAAGTGCGTTTGCGACGCTGGAAAAGGGTCGCGCTCATCGCCCTCGTCCTGCTGATTGTCTCGCAAACTCCCTTTGCATACAGACGCTTCCGTCTCGGACAGCTACGCACTGCAATCGACGCGCTCAACCTACAGCGTACGCCTCCCGCGCAAGCCGACCCGTTTGTTGATTACAAAGGGGTCTTTCACATTCATTCATTTCTCGGCGGGCATAGCAAAGGAACTTTTGACGAGATTGTGCAAGCAGCCCGCGCCAACGACCTCGCCTTCGTCGTCATGACGGAGCACCCTTCGCGGCACATCGACACCGCCGAGGCGACCCTCAAAGGCTTGCGCGACGGAGTGCTCTTTATCAATGCGAGCGAGCTGAGCGCGGCAAACGGCGAGCGCGTTTTTGTCCTGCCCGGCTCCGTCGCAACCGACGCTCCAGACGCGCAGACGCTTATCGCGCGCGCCAAAGCCGAAAACAGACTTACGTTTATCGCCTAACCGGAAGAAATTCGGGACTTGAGCGCGCTGAAAGATTATGACGGCATAGAGATTTACAATCTTTATACCGACACAAAAAACAGCAGCTATGCGCTTCTCTTTTTCGACGGCCTCTGGTCTTACAGAAGCCACGCCGATCTTCTCTTCAGAAATATTTACGATAGACCGGGCGTAAATCTCAAAAGATGGGATGAGCTGATGGTCGGGGGCCAAAAAGTTGCGGCTGTCGGCGGCAACGATTCGCATGCCAATGTCGGCCTCGATTTTGGCGATCTCACCGGCGACACTTTTTTTCAGATAAAGCTCGACCCTTACGAGCGCACTTTTCGCACAGTTCGCAACCACATTCTGCTCGAACGCGGTCAAGCGCTCGACGCAACAACTCTGCTCGACGCGCTGCGGCGTGGTCGATCCTATCTCGCCTTTGACATCTTCGCCGACTCGACGGGCTTTCGTTTCAATGCCGAAAGCAATGTGGAACAAAGAACAATGGGCGACGAAATAACGCTGCCTGTGGATGGAGCGTTGCGCCTCAAGATCACAACGCCTGTCAAAAGCCGTATTGTGATCTTTCGAGACGGCCGGATTGTGCAGGAAGAAATCGAGGCGACCAATAAAGAGTTTGTGGTCAACGAGAAGGGCGCATATCGAGTCGAGGTTTATCTAAACCAGCTCCGCACTTTTATCGGCGATAAGCCCTGGATTATCTCAAACCCGATCTACGTTAGATAAAAACTTGCAGTGAGGCATGGCGAGCCGGTCTGTATTTCACAACCAAGACCTGTTTGCTACAGATCTTGTACGGTATCCTTATTTATTCAACACCAGAATTTATTCAACCCCAGACACACCATCGCCCCGCACAGAGAACGTCAAAAATGTCGTTTGCTGTGTGGGGCGTTGTGCTGAACCGAAGCCCGGTTCATTATTTTTGGAACGGCGCTTAAGTCGCCGACGGACCGTAGAGAATCGAGTGTTTGATTCTAACGCACGCTTTGCAATCCCTAGTGTGTTGGGAGAGCGCGTGTACGGCCTCCACATCTAATTGTCCAAGTGTGAGGGATTCTAGAAGCATCTCGGCTCTCTGTCAATATTCAGTTTGACCGCCCTTGAAGAGTACATGAGAAATCACGGGGATAACTCTTTCCTTTGTGCTTTGCTGCAAGCCAAAGCCCTGCATTTTGCGACTGGAAGACGGCACGAATTGAACATCTGTTTCTTGATACACAAAGCAAACGTTTGTCGCGCGTTGCGCGCAGGCTGCTCTCAGCCTTTTGCGCCTCAAAGGACTCTATTTTCTTGCTACGCCGCTCGGCCACATTTTGCGCCTTTCTACTCGTCGTCGCCCTTCTGGCTTCGCTCGCGTTAGATAGCTCTTATGCGCGCACGGGGTCAGCCTCATCTCTTAATGCACTGATCGAAAAAGTTAAACGCGCCGTCGTCATTGTCAACGCCTTTGATGAAAAAGATCGGCTCATCGCGCAGGGCAGCGGCTTCTTTATCGAGCCGGGTCGCATCGTCACAAACTTCCATGTCGTTGGTCAAGCCGCGCGAGTCGAAATCATCGCTTTTGGCGGAGAGACTTTTCCGGTCAAAGGCGTAGTTGCGCTCGAAATAAAGAGAGACCTTGTGCTTCTTCAAGTTGAGAACTCCAGGGAGGGCACATCACTGTTGACGGCGGCCAAAGAGATGCTCAACGAAGGCGAAGAAGTCCTGGTCGTCAGCAACCCGCAAGGCTCACAATGGGAGGTTTCGCGCGGGAAGTCAGTCGGGTGGTGGCTCTCGCCTGAGCTGGGCAAGCTCGTACAAATCACCGCACCTATCGCACGCGGCAGTAGCGGCGGAGCGGTCGTCAATCTACGCGGCCAGCTCGTCGGCATCGCCACAATGAGCCGACGGCATGCGGCAACCAATCAATACTTCGCCGTCCCGGGCGGGTACGTCGCAAATCTTCTTCCGCGTCAACTGATTCCTTTCCCGCTTTCGGCCTCCGATTGAGACAAACGCAACTTGACGAGAACCTGTCTTAAGCCAAGCTCACTCGTCACATAATATCTGCACGCGTCGGTGCTTCCTCGAAATCCACAATAAATCTATCCGCCAAGCTTACACGCTTTCGTCTTCCGGCTAACTATTTGGTAGGGCCGTCCCTCTTCGTCATCCTAACTTCCTAACAAATCGCGTCTTTCTCAGCATTTCGACGTGGCATCGGCCTTGCTCTTAAGACGCGGGCAACTTTGTAGTAACCGAGTTGCATTCCACACTGTTGAGCACCAGCCAAAGAGGTTTCGCCGACAGTTAAACAAGACTCCGAACGCGACCAGCGAGGTGAGTATGGCAGATACAGCGATCTTTCCCTTAGCCCAAAGCGGCAAACGAAAAGCCGGAACCATCTCCGTCACACAGCCAACGACCGATTATGATCTGGCACAAAGTTCTGCCTCCGGCGACATGAGTGCTTTTGAAGAGTTATACGAGCGACATAACCGTCGCGTCTATTCACTCTGTCTGCGGATGACGCAAAACGTCGCCGAAGCCGAAGATTTAGCACAGGAAGTCTTTATCCAGCTTTATCGAAAGGTCGGCTCTTTTCGAGGAGATTCACAGTTTACAACCTGGCTGCACCGCATGACGGTTAATCAGGTCTTGATGCATTTCCGTAAAAAGGGCGTTCGTTCGGAACAAACAACTGAGGATGGCGACGTGCCGGTGCAAATCGTCAAAGGTACCGAAGACCCTTCGCGCATGCCTGTCATCGACCGCATCGCTCTAGACAAGGCGATTGCGGCGCTTCCGCCCGGCTACCGCACAGTTTTTGTGCTCCACGACGTTGAAGGGCACGAGCACGAGGAGATCGCAAAGATTCTCGGCTGCTCGGTTGGAACCTCGAAATCGCAGCTTCACAAAGCGAGGATGAAGCTGCGCGGGCTTCTCAAGCGACAGAAACCGCCACGCGCATTAAGACGCATCGAGGCCTAACGAAATCTGAGTCAAAGGGGCAAAACTCATTTTTGCCCCTTTGATTTTTTTAGGAGATCTTGTCTCTAACGCAACATTCCAGCACGCCGCATCAGCGCTTTTCTTCGTTCAATCATTGTCAATCCGTAGCGACAAGCATTATCCTCTCAGAGGAATAAAATCTACTTTTGTCGGCCTGATTTAACAGACGCGGCTCCCCCATTTGCTAGAAGTATCGCAAGCGATTTTTGCTTGTTTCGTCCTTGACGTTTTAACTAACGGGAGTCGTTATCAGTCTGTTGTGGTATTCTTTTGTATGCATCCGGTTTGAGGTCGATACGCATCAATGTTTTTGGAAACTAATGAGATGGAAAGGTTTGGCCGCCGCGCCCTTGACTGAATGACTACAGGAAAGAGCAAACCAACGCCGCCGCTTGACAAGCGATCCGATGCAAAATCAGCACCATTGCCTGGCACAGTGCCTGCGCCGGATCAGCTTCTCTTTAACCGCGAGCTGAGCCTTTTGGAGTTTAATCGCCGCGTGCTCGAAGAGGCTTTGGACGACTCGCACCCCTTGCTCGAACGGCTCAAGTTTCTCTCCATTTTCTCGTCGAACATGGACGAGTTTTTTATGATCCGCGTTTCGGGGCTGAAAGAAGAGATTGAAGAGGGCATCACCGAACCGTCACCTGATGGGATGACACCATCGGAGCAGCTCAAGGCTGTACGCGCTGCGGTCGTGCCGATGTTTGAAGAGCAGTTGCGCTGTCTGCGCGAAGAGGTGCTCCCACAGCTTAAAGAGAAAGGTGTGGAACTCGTCTCGTTCTCTTCGCTCTCGGAGGGTGAGCGCACAGAGCTAAACGATTATTTCGAGAAACACGTCTATCCGGTTCTCACACCGCAGTCGGTTGACCCTGCGCACCCGTTCCCATACATCTCCGGTCTCGGTCTGAACCTCGGCGTGATGGTGCGACCTCTTCCGGAACACGGGATCACGGCTTCTTTGACCGGAACGGGCGAGCCGCGCTTTGCCCGCGTCACGATCCCGCAGGTCGTCCCGCGCATCGTCCCCGTCGGACGTGGAAGCGCGCGCTTCGTGCTCGTCGAAGAACTGATCGCCGCCAACATCAATGTGCTTTTCCCGCGCATGCACGTCAGCCAGTGCCAGGCCTTTCGCGTGACACGCGATGCCGACATCGAGCTGCGCGAAGACGATGCGCACGATCTGTTGCGCATGGTGCAACAGACTCTGCGCAAGCGAAAGTTTGGCGCTCCAGTTCGGCTCGAAGTCGCTGCTTCGACTCCGAACGACATGATTGCTTATCTGAGAAAGGAACTCGGACTCGAAGAGGACGACGTTTATACGGTTGACGGCCCGCTCAATCTGACGGACTTGATGGCTCTCTACAAGGTCAATCGGCCCGAGTTAAAGGATAAGCCTCTGCGAACGACCATTCCTGCGCCGCTCAGAAAAGGTGCGTCAATCTTCGAAGCGCTCAAACGGCAGGACGTTCTGCTTCATCATCCATACACGAATTATTCGACCGTCATCGACTTTATCAATAGCGCGGCTAAAGACCCCGATGTGCTGGCGATCAAAATCTGTCTTTATCGCACGGGCCAAAACTCGCCCATCCCGCAGGCTCTGATCGAAGCCGTCGAGCGCGGCAAACAGGTGACGGCGGTCGTGGAACTCAAGGCGCGTTTTGACGAGGAGTACAACATCGAATGGGCCAAGCGGCTTGAAGAGGCGGGCGTACACGTCGTCTACGGCGTGGTGAATCTAAAGACTCAT
>CBDUCU010000237.1:0-6096 GCA_965365725.1 uncultured bacterium
TCGTCGCCACGCACCAGCGAGGATTTGATCGAGGCCCGACCGTCTTTACTTACTACTATCCATTGACCGACGACGACCCGCGACAGGCGCGCGCGCGTCTGCTCGAAGCCGACTGGAAGGCCTGGGCCGACGTTGCACTGGCAGACCTTGCGCGCGCGCACCCTGAGATTCGCTCTCTGACGCGACGACTCGATGTCATGCGCTGGGGACATGCGATGATTCGACCGCGAACGAATTTTATCTGGGGCGGCGCACGCGCACAGGCGCAGAAACCTTTTCGCTCAATTCATTTCGCTCATGCAGACCTCTCCGGGCTCGCGCTCTTTGAAGAAGCATTCGATCATGGCTTGCGTGCGGCAGAAGAAATCCTGCGCGCGCGCGCAATCCCCTCGGAGAGCATGCGCGTATGACGCGCGTTGACGTGATCGTCGTCGGTGCAGGCGCGGCGGGACTTTTCTGCGCGGCGGAAGCGGGAAAACGTGGTCGGCGCGTGGTGGTTCTCGAACACAACGATCTGCCGGGTCGAAAGATCAGAATTTCGGGCGGCGGGCGCTGCAACTTCACAAACACCGATTGCACGCACGAAAATTTTATCTCGGCCAACCCGCATTTTTGCCGTTCGGCGCTGGCGCGTTACACGCCTTCGGATTTCGTCCGGCTCGTTGAGAAGCATCGTATTCGTTATCACGAAAAAAAACTCGGACAGCTTTTTTGCAATGAGAGCGCGCAGCAGATCACCGACATGCTGCTTGAAGAATGCCGGCGTGCGCGCGTTACCGTAGTTTGTGACTGCAAAGTCAACGTAGTTGAGCGTCAGGATTTGTTTGTCGTCAAAACAAGTCGGGGCACGTTTCTTTCCGAATCGCTCGTTGTGGCGACGGGCGGACTTTCGATTGCGCAACTCGGAGCGAGCGATTTTGGATATCGTGTGGCACGACAATTCGGGCTGAAGATTCAGCCGACGCGGCCCGGTCTTGTGCCTTTTACGCTCGACGCTGAGCAGTTAAAAGAGTTGAGTGCATTGAGCGGCGTTTCGGTCGAGGCCGTCGCCGAATGTAACGGCGCGCAATTTCATGAAAACATTCTGCTGACGCATCGAGGCTTGAGCGGCCCTGCCGTTCTTCAGGTCTCTTCTTACTGGAGGAAGGGCGACGAAGTAAGAATCAATCTATTGCCGCAAGATGACGCTTTTGAGTTGCTTGCTTCCAACCGGACGCGCGAGATAACGCTTGCTAATCTGCTTGCGCAAAAACTGCCTCGCCGTTTCGCGCAAGCATGGTGCGAAAAGCGCGCACCGCGCAAGCCTTTGCGTCAATACAGCGAGCGAGAGTTAAGCGCGGCGGCGGAGAGTTTGAACGAGTGGAAGATTTTGCCTCTCGGGACGGAAGGTTACAGAAAGGCAGAGGTGACTGTGGGCGGCGTGGATACAACGGAGCTTTCGTCAAAGACGATGGAATCGCGCCGTGTGCCGGGGCTATTTTTTATCGGCGAGGTTGTTGACGTGACGGGTCATCTCGGCGGACACAATTTTCAATGGGCCTGGTCGTCGGCGTTTGCGGCGGGGCAATATGTTTGATGAAGAGATGGGAACACAGATTGAACGCAGATCTGACGAATGCAGGCGGATCAATCTGTGTCAATCCATAGAATCTGCGCTGCGTACGTGTTCTATATTGCAAAGAGAGCGAAAATGAAATCGCGCCGCGACGACCGAAGTCAATCGCGGCGCGACTCCTTTGACCCCTCTTGAATCGCCGAAGCGATTCGGGGATTGGCGACTTCGCATGTACACGCGTAGGGTCGCCTGATTTATATCCCGGACGCGAGACACCTTACAAAAGCGGTTCTGATGTCTGAGCCGGTCGGCGCTTTATGGATTAGCTTTCGCTTTAATCCTCGCAATCGTCCGTAGGGCGCTTGCGGCGACGTTTGGTTTTTGTTGTGGTGGCTTTTCCTCCACCGCCGATCTACGTTCCGGCGAAACGAGGTTCAACTCTTGCGAGTCAAACGGCATTGCTTCTCGGTGGCTGATCACTTCCTCCGAGCGCCACCCGTTTTTATCCGGGCGCTTCCGAAAGAGCCTGCCGACTCTTCCCAGCCAGCCTTTCGGCTGCGACGCGGGGCGTTTCTGGCATCGAGCAAACCGCTCTGCCCTTGCCCTCGGACTTCACGACGTTTCCGCCTTCAGCCCGCCTTCCCCGTGCCGGTCGCGGCTCCCTTGAGAACCGCAACGGGATGTGCAAAATACTCTCGCACCTGAGTGCTGTCAAGAGCTTTTTGATAAAAAGTCGCAGACCGATTTTTCATTTCGTTCGCCTGTGCGGAAGTGTTCGCCTGTGGAAATTTTCAATCGTTGACAACGCATCGAAGACGGCGAAAAATGCATGGATTTGTGGTGCATAGATGCACAGAAGGTGATGCTTTAAGTATAGGGTTGTGGATAACTTTTTCCGCTCTCGATTTTCTTCTTGGCTTGTAGAAAATCACGGTGCAGAATACGCCGTCTTTGCTCGCGGCAGCGTAACAGGTTCGATCTAATGCAAAAGAGCGCGCCGCGCATTCTATAAAGACAAGCTTGGCTAAATCACAAGCATGGCAACCGACAGCCTAAATCTTCCGGTTGTTGAATCGACTATGGCAGCGAAAAGAGATTGGTGGCTCTTTTCGCCGCGCGTCGATCTCGGAGTGTTTCTGGGAAGCGCAGTGGTCTCGCTGATGGCGCTTTGGATAGGCGCGCGCGCAGGAGTGCTTGAAAGCGACTCGCCCGATTGGGCGTGGGTTCCAGCCGTGCTGCTTATCGACGTGGCGCACGTCTATGCGACGGCCTTTCGAGTCTATTTCGATGGAGAAGAGTTAAAGCGAAGGCTCTGGCTTTATGCTCTCGTTCCGCTCATTAGTCTCGCGCTCGGCGTGGCTCTTTATTCTGAGGGTGAGATCGTCTTCTGGAGGACGCTTGCATATCTGGCCGTTTTTCACTTTGTCAGACAACAGTACGGTTGGGTCGCGCTCTATCGCGGACGGATGGGCGAGCGCGAACGTTTGGGATGGTGGATTGACACAGTGGCCGTCTATGCAGCGACCATTTATCCTTTGATCTATTGGCACGCGCACCTGCCGCGAAAGTTCTGGTGGTTTCTCGCCGGTGATTTCGCGCAGCTCCCACTTATCATCGAGCGAATTGCATGGCCTCTCTATGTGGTTGCGCTCGGCGCATACGCGGTGCGCTCGCTTCACGGCTGGTTTATCAAAAGAGCCGGCAATCCCGGCAAAGACATCGTCGTTTCGACGACCGCGCTATGCTGGTATGTCGGCATCGTCGCATACAATTCTGACTACGCGTTTACAATCACAAACGTCGTCATACACGGTGTGCCATACATTGCGCTCGTCTATTTTTATGCGCGCGCACGGAGCGTGTCGGCGCATAAAAGCTACCGTTGGCTGGCGCGCGGCCCCTTTATCTTTATTGCAACCCTGTGGCTGATGGCTTACGCCGAAGAATTGTTGTGGGACAGGGGCGTGTGGCACGAGCGCTCGTGGCTCTTTGGCGAGGCGCTCGATGTCGCGCACTTGAAGGTTGTGCTGATTCCTCTGCTCGCGCTCCCGCAGATCACGCATTACGTGCTCGACGGCTTTGTCTGGCGACGAAAGAACAACCCGACGCTTTCATTTCTCTCGCGCGGCGCAAAGACCGACGCTGGATCGTCGTAAATGTTTCGTCAAAGATGCATGTCAGAGCTGTCGATTTTTTATACGAACGGTCTGGTTAGGAAGGCTTATAAAGTCGGAGATGTTAATTCATATCATATTTTTATTGCGCTGCTTGCCGATTGTGAAAAAAAGTAGTATCTCTTAGGACACTTTTTTTGCAGTACAAAAGATTAAATAAAAGCGGCGACGCTTTTGTGATGTGGTTTGTGTGTTTGACGGACGAGCTTCAAGCGCAAAAGTCGCCATGCAGTTAAGCGCGCTTGTGTCGCTCCCGCCGGCATCCGTCTTCCGCCTTCGTGCAAGCGGCTGGAGCCTGAAAGCAGACTAGAGGTGCGTTTCGGCTAATGCAGATTTTCCATCACAGCACCAACACGCTCGCCAAGCTCTCGATCTTCGGCGGACTCTTCATACTCGGTTTCGCCGTCTGGGTGCTTGCAGAAGTCAACCGCTCCTCTTACAACACGGGAGCTTTTATCGAGCGACAACAGCCCGTCCAGTTTTCGCATAAACACCATACGGGCGACGACGGCATCAGCTGCGTCTATTGTCACACGTCGGTCGAAGTCTCAAACTCGGCAGGAATTCCGCCGACGCAGACCTGTATGAACTGTCACACGCAGATCTGGTCTGAAAGCCCGTATTTGGAGCTCGTCCGCACAAGCTACCGCGAGAACCGTCCCATCGAATGGACGCGCGTCCACGATCTGCCCGACTACGTCTATTTCAACCACAGCATCCACGTCGCCAAAGGTTTCGGCTGCGCCTCATGTCACGGACGCGTCGACAATATGCCCGCTGTCTATCAGGCCGCCTCGCTTCAGATGGAATGGTGTCTCGAATGCCATCGCGCGCCTGAGAGATTTATCCGTCCGAAGAGCGAGATTTACAACATGGCCTGGAACATCGAGGCGACGACCGAAGTTGATCGTCAGGACGGCGTGGCGCCCGACCCCAATAATAGTCTGGGCGAAAACAAATCGGCGGAGCGTTTACGCAAAGCGCGTCTGCTTCTTAAAGAATATCGCGTGCGCGACGTAGGTACAATTACAAGTTGTTCGACATGTCACAGGTAAGGTTCAGGGTTTTAGTAGATGCACATTAAAGACACTCTCCCCGAACTCTACAAGATTCGCAGGCCGCTCAAAGCCGAAGAGGCAAAGCGTCGTCTTGCGGGCCGGACGGGGCGCGAATACTGGCGCAGTCTCGAAGAGCTGGCCTCGACCGAAGAGTTTGAGGAGTTGCTCCACCGAGAATTTCCGCAGCACGCCTCCGAATGGGATGAGACGACCGACCGTCGCTCATTTCTCAAGCTGATGGGCGCGTCGCTTGCCCTCGCGGGTCTTGCAGGCTGCTCCTATCAGCCGCCCGAGACAATCGTCCCTTACGTCCGGCAACCCGACGATATCATTCCCGGCAAGCCCCTCTATTTTGCGACGGCAATGCCGCTCGGCGGGGCCGCGACTGGCCTGCTTGCGCGCAGCAACATGGGGCGGCCTACAAAACTTGAAGGCAATCCGGATCATCCGGCATCGGGCGGTGCAACCGACGTTTACGCACAGGCTGCCGTCTTGACGCTCTACGATCCCGACCGTTCGCAGACTGTGACGAGTCGGGGCGAGGTGCGTTCCTACACGTCATTT
Organism: uncultured bacterium; assembly: GCA_965365725.1. GTDB lineage: Bacteria > Acidobacteriota > Blastocatellia > Pyrinomonadales > Pyrinomonadaceae > DASQDT01. The sequence goes on from CBDUCU010000237.1 coordinate 5,352, forward strand.
GTCGCCGATGTGATGACGCAGATTGAGCGACAGATAGCGTCGCGCGGCGCGGGGCTTCGCTTTCTGACAGAGACGATCATCTCGCCGACGCTCGCCGCACAGCTTGAAGAGATTCTGACTCGCTTTCCTGCGGCGCGCGTGCATCAGTGGGAGGCCGCCGGGACAAACTCCGCGACTGTCGGGGCGCGTCTTGCCGTCGGCGATTATGTCAATACGATTTATCGCTTTGACCGCGCAGACCGCGTGCTCTCTTTAGACTCGGATTTTCTCGCGTGTGGCCCGGCATCTTTACGCTATGCGCGCGACTTTGCAAATCGTCGGCGCGTGCGTGAAGGGATAGGCGGTGAGATCAACCGTTTCTACGCGATTGAATCCACGCCGACGAATACGGGACTCGTCGCCGATCATCGTCTCGGAGTGCGCCCGAGCATGTTGGAGCAGATCGCGCAGAGGATTGCATCTGCGGTCGGCGCAGCGTCGGCTGCGGGCAACACTCTCGATGCCGGGCTTACGCCTCAACAGATTCGTTTTGTTGATGCGGTCGTTGCCGATCTCAATCAACATCGAGGCCGCAGCATCGTCATTGCGGGCGACGATGCAAGTCCACGCCTGCATGCGCTTGCGCACCTGATCAACGGCGCACTCGGCAACATCGGGCAAACCGTCTCTTACACAGAGCCTGTCGAGTTTGCGCCGACCGATCATCTCGCGTCTTTGCGCGAATTGGTCGAAGCGATGGATGCCG
>CBDUCU010000238.1:0-6086 GCA_965365725.1 uncultured bacterium
TCGCGCGTTCATTAAACGAACCGAATGCGACAGGTTTGAGCGAAGAAAATTTTGTCGAGCCGGTGGAGCAGGATAGCGTCCTAACTTTTCTCGTCGCAACGACGGATGCGGGCGAGCGTCTCGATGCATACCTTGCCGCGCGCATCGCGCGTATCAGCCGCACCACGATCAAACGCGCGATTGATGCGGGCGACGCGCTTATTGACGGGCGCGTCGCAAAGGCATCGTACAAGCTGCGCGGCGGTGAAGAGATAGAGTTTGAAACGCCTGCGCCGCCCGTCGTCGAAGTCGCGCCCGAAGATATCCCGCTCGACATTGTTTATGAAGATAAGGAAGTAGTCGTCGTCAACAAACGCGCCGGGATGGTCGTCCATCCAGCCGCAGGCGTTTTCTCCGGCACGCTGGTCAATGCTCTCGCTTACAGATTCCAGATCGCGAGCTTCGAGCAGATGGATCAAAACGTCGCTGAGTCAGATGCGCAGAATCTGAAACCTCAAACCTCAAAACTCAAATCAGCAGCGAACCCTGCGCAATCCGTTCGGCCCGGCATCGTGCATCGTTTAGATCGGGACACATCGGGTCTTTTAGTCGTCGCCAAAACCCCACAGGCACATGAAAGTCTCTCCGAACAGTTTCGTGAGCGCGTCGTCTTTAAGTCTTACGTGGCGCTCGTTCATGGCGCGTTAAAGGAGGATCGCGGACGGATTGAAGAGCCGATTGCGCGCGACGCTCGTCACCGCACGCGTATGGCCGTTGTGCGCGGCGGGCGAAGCGCGCTCACATTGTGGCGCGTGCGTCAGAAGTTTCAACGCGTGACGCTCCTCGAAATCGAGATCAAGACGGGGCGCACGCATCAGATTCGCGTGCACCTTGCATGGATGAAGCATCCTGTGGTGGGCGACGAAGTTTACGGCGACGGGCGCGACCGCAGCGTTCAAAACGCGGGCTTGCGCGTGCGCATCAAGACGCTTGGCCGGCAGTTTCTTCACGCCGAGCGGCTCGGTTTTAAGCATCCACGCACCGATGAATGGATGAGTTTTCGCGCGCCTCTCCCGCCTGAGCTGCAAAGTTTTCTCGATCAGATGTAGGAGGGCCGTCTGCGCCTGTCTCTATCCTTAAATCTCCATTAATAAAGACAAGCGTGGACGGCTCTTCTACGAAAATGCGATTCGACGGATGCGTTGTTATACTGCGCCTCTGCGACGGTCTTTGTAAGCAACGACTTTCAGCGCGAAGGGCATCAAAAACATGGTTTGCAAACGAGCAAAAACGAGCGACCTGTTTTCAAGCCTCTGCCGCGCGTTCAAACAATTATGAGAGCAGCCATTTTTTCATTACTCCTGATTTCATTGGTCTTCGGCGTGGGGCTTTCGGCATCGCGCGCCGGCGAGCAGCAACAGCAACAACAGCCTGCGTCGCGCCCAACGCCGCCTGCCGCCATCGAGCAGGACGAAACCGAGAGGGTCAGAATCCCGCTTGTGCGTCTGCCGATCACGGTCGTTGACAAGAAGGGGCAGCCGGTGGCGGGTTTGAACCCGTCTGATTTTCAGATTCTTGAGGACAAGAAGCCGCAGCAGTTCGAGCTTCTTTCAAAGGTCGAAGAGCTTGAACGTCTGCCCGTCTATATCGGTGTGTTGATGGATACGTCGGCCTCGACGGCCGGCAAGCTCAAGTTTGAAAAAGAGGCCGCGTCGAATTTTATCCACACGGTCGCGCGTTTGAGGAAAGATAGGGTTGCTTTCCTGACCTTCGATCATGAAGTGACGCTCAGGCAGGATTTTACAGACAAGCTCGATCTCTTAGACAAAGCCATCAACGCCGTCAAAACGCCGGGCCATCATACTGCGCTCTTTGACGCAATCTGGATTTTTTGTAACGAGAAGATGCGCAACGTCGGCGCGGCGCGCCGCGCGCTTGTCGTTATCACTGATGGCGACGACACCTACAGCCGCGCCTCTTTGCGCGACGCTATCGACATCGCGCAGCGCACCGAGACTGTTATCTTCGGCATCTCGACGAAGGGCGGTTTTGCGACAAGCGCCGTGCCCGGAGTCGAAGCCGGAACCGTTAAGGACGAAGGCGACAGCGACCTTGCCAAGCTCTGCGACGAGACGGGCGGACGCGCCTTCTACACCGGAGACATGCTCGCGCTCGAACGCTCTTTTACGCGCATCGCCAAAGAGATTCGCTCGCAGTATATCGCTACCTATCGCCCGACCAACGACCGTTACGACGGCAGCTTCCGTCGCATCGAAGTCAAGCTCAATACAGACCGCGACGGTCTCAAGGTACGCGCCAAGAAGGGCTATCTGGCGATTACTGACACCGTGAAGTAACGGATGAACGATGAATGCGGAATGATGGATTGTTTGTCATCTCACAAAGACCTAAGTCTTCAATGGAGAACTGACCACTGACAACGGACATTTTTCAATTCATCATTCCGCATTCCATCAAGAGGTTTTAATGTTTCGTTGTAGCTATATTGCACGCGCCCTGCTCGTTCTGCTCGCAGTCGCTTTTGTTTCGGCGGGCGCGTGGGTCTCTTCTACGCGCGCAGAGCAGACATCTCAGCAGGACGGTGCGACGAGCCGCCCGCGCCGCGCCGCGCAGGACAACTCTGCTTCATCAAATCAACAGCCGCAGACAAATCAACAGCCCAACGCGAGGCCGACCCCTCCGTCAAAACCGGATGAGACGATTGACGACGACGACGATGTGTTGCGCGTCGAGACCGATTTGACCAACGTTCTGTTTACGGCTGTTGACAAAAACAAGCGTTTTGTCACGTCGCTTCGACAAGAAGACGTCGAAGTTTATGAAGACGGCGTGCGGCAGGAGGTTTTTACCTTTCAACGCGAGACCGACCGCCCACTCTCGCTCGCCATCCTGATCGACACGAGCAAATCGCAGGAGCGGACGCTGCCGGATGAAAAGCGCGCGGCCAGCGCGTTTGTCGATGCTGTCATCCGACAGGCGAAAGATGAAGTGGCCGTTCTCTCTTTCACCGGCGAGACGACGCTTGAACAATCGTTGACCGGCAACCCGTCGCGCGTCCGCCGCGCCATTGACCGCGTCGAATTTGTTGCGCCTTCGGGTTACCTCGGCGGAGGCTTGAGCGTTCCCGGTGGCACGCCGCCGATTTCAGGAACCAATCAAAGGCTCGCCGGTTCGACTGCCATCTGGGATTCAATCTGGGTCACGGCCAGAGAGGTGCTCTCCGAATCATCTGACAAAACACGCCGCGCCATCATCCTGCTCTCCGACGGAGTTGACACGAGCAGCCAGCTCAAGATGCAGGATGCCGTCGATCGCGCCATTCGCGCCGACGCAATAATTTATGCCATCGGCATCGGAGATAATTTTTACGACGGGGTCGATGAAGGCTCGATGCGTAAAGTCGCCGAACGCACAGGCGGGCGCGCATACTTTCCGCGTAGCGAAGAAGACCTTCGCGCCGCCTTTGCACAGATTCAACAGGAACTGCGCTCGCAATATCTGGTCGCATACTCGCCGACAAAGAAGGCTAAGGATGGGTCATACAGGCAGGTACGTATCGACATCGTCAACCCTGAGCTGAAAAAGCAGAATTTGCGTCTCACCTATCGCCAGGGCTATTTTGCACAAGCCACCGTAACTCCGACCGCAAAGGCCAACCGGCCCTGACCTTCGTACCGATAAAGGCATGCCCGCAATCATTGCGTAAAGACTCAACCTTAATGACATCCGGGTTTTGTCTCTGATATACTTTTTTCGTGTGACGGCTTGCTTCCTCCCAAGTCCGGCCAGCCACCGCACGCACCTTGCCGCCGCGAATAATTGAACCTGACCAATCCACCCGAAAGCCGCAGCCTTGCAAGAGTGCTCCCCCTGAAAGCTTGACGATCTTAGAGAATAGTTGCGCTGATGAGTTCCGACATACTGCAACAATACGATCAACTCTATCGAGACGACCCGCCGCTCGACCAATCGGTCGAGCAGCTTGAGGCGTTGACGGCACTTGCCACTGCGGCGCGCACGCCGCGCGAGGTTGAGCGTTTGCTTGAAGTGGTCGCCGACACCATCACGCGACTGACGGACTTTCGCACATGTATGGTCGTGCTCTTTTCGGATGAGCCGCCATACCACCCGCGCGTTATTTCGTATTCATCGAACATCCCCAACGAATATGTTGAGAATTTCGTTTCAAGCTCTTATCCGCGCGCAGAGGTCAAACGTCTTCTCCAGGAAGCCGTGCGCATCGATTTTGGCAGCCTTGGCTTTGCCGCTTACTTTCCTGCAAGCCATCATCATCTGCTCGACCGCATCTTCCAGGAGCGTTTCAAATCCGGAGCGCGACTGCGCGCCGCAAGCGCCGAAGGGTTGCGCTGGTCTGAGCGCGACGAGCTATTTATTCCGCTTCTGACGCGCGACGGAGAGTTGCTTGGCGTGGCCTCGGTTGATGAACCGCGTTCGGGGCGTGTGCCTGACCAACGCTCGGTGTTGCCCGTCGTCGCGTTTGCGCGTCAGGCCGCACAGCTTATCGAGCGCCAGCGAGATGCCGACGCACTGGCGCAACAGGTCGAGCGCGAGGCTCTCATCAACCGTATCACGCGCGCCGTTCGACGCTCGCTCGAACCCGAAGAGGTTTTTCATGCGGCGGTCAACGAGATGGGCGTGCATCTCGGGGCAGACCGTTGCACGCTTTACATGCTTGATTACGAGGCGGGCGAAGCGCTCAAGGTATCTGAGTATGACGCTGCCGGCGTGTCGCAGGCAGTCACATCTATCCCGATATCGCTTATTCAACCGTTGATCGACAGCATCATTCGCCGAGGCGTTCTGGTCTTCGATAATGCGGCTGAAGACCCTCTGCTCAGCGTCGTTTATGAAAAGGTCTTAAAGAGACTGGGAACGCGCTCGATTGTCTATGCGGTTGTGACGGTCGGCGACGAGCCGCGCGGCGCGTTCGCCATCTCTAATTCGCGTGAAAGGCGATGGCTTGATTCGGAAGTTGCGCTGGCGCGCGCTGTCGCCGATCAAACCGGCATTGCCATCCGGCAGGCCGAACTCTATCAACGCGCCGAGGCTGTCTCCACGCGCGAAGCTCTCGTCAATCGCCTGTCAAACGCCGTCCGCGCCACGCTCAATTTGCCGGAAGTGTTGCATGCGGCGACGCATGAGCTGGGACGCGAGTTGCGCGCCTCGCGCGTCTATATTCGCCCTTACGACCCGGCCCGCCCTGACGAAATTCCGGCTGAAAACGAGTATCTTGCGCCCGGCGTGTCGAGCGTTGTCGGTACGGTGATTAGCTTCCGCAACGCAATAGGTCGCCATCTGATGACGACGATGCGCACGCTCGTCGTCAACGACGGCCCGAACTTTTCTGAAGGCACAGATGAACTCAACACACGGGTGCGCGATCATGCCGCACGCTACAACGTGTCTTCAATGATTCTCTGTCCGCTCGTCGTGCAGGGCCATTTTCGCGGAGTGCTCTGTATTCATCGGAGCGGTCGCGGGCGGCAATGGACGGCGGATGAAGTGATGCTGGTCGAATCAGTGGCGGCGCAGCTTGCCGTCGGCATCGCACAGGCCGAGTTGTTTGAGCTGGTCGCGCGCGGCAAGCATACCTGGGAGGCGACCTTCGATGCGATGTCGGACGGCATCTTTATCTTCGACAACGAGCGTCGTCTCTCGAGAGTCAATCGCGCGGGCGCGGCGATGGAAGCGTTGCCGCCGCGCGAGCTTCTGGGACGACGCTGCTGCGACATTCTGCGCACGGACAAACGCAGCGTCGGAGGCTGTCTGGTCGAGCGCGTTGCAACCGAAGGACGCGGCCTCACGCTTGAATACATGCCCGAACAGCTAAAGCGTCCGATGCTCGTCACGGCTGAGCCGCTTCTGATTGGCGAACGGCTGGCCGGCACGGTCTGCACGGTGCGCGATCTCTCGGAGCTGCGGCATGTCGAAGCTTTGGCGCGCGAGCGTCAATCGCTGCTTGAGCATGTGCTTGAGAGCGCGCGCGAGATGATCTGCGCTCTCGACCCGAAGGGGCGCATCCTCTGGACCAACAGCGCGGCCACGCCGATGACCGGCCACTTGAA
>CBDUCU010000239.1:0-6051 GCA_965365725.1 uncultured bacterium
CTATCCTTTGAGCAAGGTTCCGGACGAGTGGCAATGGGTGTTGGCCCTGAACCCGATGACAGGCGTGATACAGGGTTTTCGCTCCGCCCTCTTCAATCAACCGTTTAACTGGCCCGCACTCGCCGTCTCGGCAACCGTGACGGCAGCCGCGCTCGTCTATGCGGCCTACTTCTTCCGCCATATGGAGAAGTCTTTCGCAGACATTGTCTGACAATCGCCTGAAAAGTCCCGCCGTGAAGCCCATCATCCAGGTCAGCAATCTCAGCAAGCAGTATCGCCTCGGCGCAAACGAGGCGACCTACGGAAGCTTGCGCGAATCGCTCATGAACATGGCCTCAGTGCCGTTGAAGCTTTTGCGACGCGGGATGCGCGCAGGCGGCGGCGCATCGGGCGAATTGGTCTGGGCGCTTCGTGACATCAACTTCGATGTTGCGCCCGGCGAAGTGGTCGGCGTAATCGGCAGAAACGGCGCGGGCAAATCGACGCTTCTCAAAATCCTTTCGCGCATCACCGAACCGACGACCGGACAAGTCGATCTCTACGGGCGCGTCGGGTCGCTCCTCGAAGTCGGGACGGGGTTTCACCCTGAGCTGACGGGGCGCGAAAACATCTTTTTGAACGGCGCTATCTTAGGCATGCGGCGCGAGGAGATTACGCGCAAGTTTGACGAGATCGTCGCTTTTGCCGAGATGGGAAAATTTCTGGATACACCCGTCAAGCGTTATTCATCCGGGATGTACATGCGTCTGGCCTTCGCCGTCGCAGCCTATCTTGAGCCGGAAGTTCTGGTCGTTGACGAAGTGCTCGCGGTGGGCGACGTGCAGTTTCAAAAAAAATGTCTGGGCAAGATGGGCGAGGTGGCGAAAGAGGGGCGCACGGTGCTTTTCGTCTCGCACAACATGGCGGCAGTACAGAGCCTTTGTCGCCGCGCCATCTGGCTCGAACAGGGACGCGTCGAGATGGACGGCGAGGCGGGCACGGTCGTCTCAAGCTATTTGAAACATTCTTTCTCGTCGCTTGCTGAGCAAAGATGGGACGATTTACAAACCGCTCCGGGCAACGAACGCGTGCGCCTGCGCTCGGCGCGCGTCCGCCCCGTCGAGGGCACGCCAGCCGACCCGATCACGGTGCGCACGCCTTTCGTCATCGAGTTTGAGTTTTACAACCTGCAACCCGATGCGCGGCTCAACCTGAGCCTTCACATCTATAACGAACAGGGCGTGATCGCTTTTAACGCCGTGCCGTATCAGGAACCTGTGTGGCACGGCAAGCCATTTCCGGCGGGTCTTTTCCGCAGCGCCTGTTACGTGCCGGGCGATCTCTTAAACGACGGCGTGCATCGCGTCGAGTTGCTCGTCGTACGCGACGAGGGTTTTGTGCTTCATCGGGAAGACGACGTGCTTGTCTTCGACGTGCGCGATTCGATGGAGACGCGCGGCGGCTGGCACGGGCGATGGGTTGGGGTCGTGCGTCCGAATCTGCGTTGGGAAACCGAGATGGTCGAAGAGCGCCGCCCAAGCGATGCCGGTTTGCATTAAGAGACGAGATGAGCTTACAGGACGGAAACGCAGCACGTGTTGATCTCTATCTCGGCGGAAGCGTCGGGCTGTGGGCATTAGGTCGCGTCTCGACCGAAGAGGTACGGCGCGTCCTGACTCTTGATGAAGAGATTGCCGAGGCGGCGCGCGCGCGCCGCCTCGAAGCGCACGTCGGAAACGCCAACAGTCTGGAATTTGACGCAGCCGAGATCGGCTTTTCGGTTCATTACCCGCGCATCATCCGACAGCATCTGATTGAGAAGTACCGGAAGATTTACAATCTGCATCCCGGCTATCTCCCGTGGGGGCGTGGCTTTTATCCCGTCTTTTGGGCCTTGTGGGAATCAACGCCTGCGGGCGCGACGCTTCATGAGATCACAGCCGGAGTCGATGAAGGGCCGGTGGTCGCGCAGACGCGCGTCGAGTATGATGAAGCCGATACGGGCGGAACGCTGCATGCGCGCGTGCGCGAAGCCGAGGAGAGAATTTTTCTCGACTACTGGCCGCGCATCGCTCGCGGCGAAAGCGTCGCGGCGCACGCGCAAATCGTCGGCGAAGGCAGCAGCCATCTCAAACAGGAATTTTTCTCGCTCAAGCGCGAAGCGCGCGTCGGCGAGATGAGCGGCGCAGAGCTGTTGCGACTGATTCGTTGTTTGACCTTTGATGGGTTTACCGGGCTTGAAGTCGAGCTTGGCGGCAAACGCTTTGAGATCAGACTTGAAGAGTTGGAAGAGAATAGACAATTAACATAGTCCGCTTGAAAAGCGGTCGACGCACCCAATAAACAAACCAAAGCCCGCCGACGGGTTTTCAAAGCTGAAGCATGAAAAATAGACTTGACGATCTCGCCGTCTTCGGCGGCCCGCAGGCCTTTGCCGAAACGCTCCACGTGGGCCGCCCCAACGTCGGCGACCGCGCCGCGCTGCTTGCGCGCATCAACGACCTGCTCGACCGTCGCTGGCTGACCAATAACGGCCCCTTCGTCCAGGAGTTTGAGCAGAGGGCCGCCGAGTTGATGGATGTCAAGCATTGCATCGCCATGTGCAACGCTACCATCGCGCTTGAAATAGCTATCCGCGCGCTTGGCATGACGGGCGAAGTGATTATCCCTTCGTTCACCTTTGTGGCCACCGCGCACGCGCTTCAATGGCAGGAGATCACGCCCGTTTTTTGCGACATCGACCCGGCCACACACACCATCGACCCGCGCCAGATCGAGCGCATGATTACGCCGCGCACATCAGGAGTAATCGGCGTGCATCTGTGGGGGCAGACCTGCGATGCGGAAGCGATTGAAGAGATTTGCCGTCGGCGCAAGCTAAAGCTTCTGTTCGATGCGGCGCACGCCTTTGGCAATTCGCGCGCGGGCCGCATGGTCGGCGGTTTTGGCGACGCGGAAGTTTTCAGCTTTCACGCCACCAAGTTTTTCAACACGTTTGAGGGCGGGGCCGTCACCACCAACGACGACGAGCTGGCAAAGAAGATGCGTCTGATGAAAAACTTCGGCTTTGCCGGTTACGACAACGTCATCTACATCGGCACCAACGGCAAGATGAGCGAGATGGCCGCCGCGATGGGCCTCACCTCGTTTGAGAGTATGGACGAATTCATCTCGACAAACCGGCGCAACTACGAAGTGTACCGGCGCGAGACGCGCGACATACCCGGCGTGCGCCTGATGCAATACGACGAGGCCGAACGCTGCAACTATCAATACATCGTCTTTGAGATAGACCGCGCCGCGACCAAGATCAGCCGCAACGATCTGATAAAAATTCTCTGGGCCGAAAACGTCATCGCGCGACGCTATTTTTATCCGGGCTGTCATAGAATGGAGCCTTACCGCTCGTATTATCCGCACGCGGGTCTTCTTCTTGAAACAACAGAAGAGGTTTGCGAGCGCGTGCTGCTTTTGCCAAACGGCACTGCGGTCGGCGAAAACGAAATCAAGCAAATCTGCCAGATCATTCGGCTCGCAGTCGAGCACGCGGCGGAGGCGACGGCGCGTCTTCCTGCATCCAGCAGCGAGACACAGGCGACGAAAGCGTGAAAGGAGTGATAAGTGATGAGTGATTAGCGATAAGAAAGAGGAACATAGAATTCAGAAGACAGTAGTCAGAATAAAAGCAAAAGCCAATTCTTCATTCTGTCTTCTGGCTTCTGACTCTTGTCTTCCTTCTTATCACTTATCACTCATCACTTATCACTATATTTGAGATGTCAGTCAGCGTCTGCATTCCAACCTATAACGCGGCGGAGTATCTGCGCGAGGCGATCAAAAGCGCCCTGTCGCAGACGCGCCCGCCCGATGAGATCATCGTCGTCGACGACGGGTCGCCCGACCACACGCGCGAGGTCTGCGAATCTTTCGGCACGGCTGTCCGCTACATCCTTCAGGAGAACGACGGGACGCTCGGCGCAGGCGCGCGCGCGCACGCCATGCGCGAGGCAAAGTGCGATTGGATTGCGCTGCTCGACCATGACGACCTGTGGGCGGAAGACAAGCTGGAAAAACAGTTGCGCGCGGCGGAAGCGCACCCGGACGCGTTTGCCGTCTTTACGCGCTTTCGCTCGATTGACGGCGAAGGGCAGTTGTTTCCTGAAGCCGCGCCGCTTTCAGGCGAAGTTGTGAGAATGGAAGCGCGCGACGCTTTTCATTATCTTTTGCAGGAGAACCACCTTGCGCCCTCGACCGCGATGGTGCGGCGCAGCTTCGTCGCCGAGCACGGCGTGACAGAGCCGCGCGAGGTGGGCTGCGCCGATTGGGATTTGTGGCTGAGCATTGTGCGCGCGGGGCATCCCATCCTTGTTCTTGAAGAATATCTGACGCTTTATCGCGTCTTCCCCGAACAGTTTTGCACCGACAAGCGGAGGCTTGCCGCCGCGCTCGAGCGCACGCTTGAAGCGCAGCGCCGGCATCTGCACGCAGATTGCGCCGATTGTCGTGAGAACTTTCGCACGGGGCGAGAACACGTTCGGATGGTCTATGGCGTAGCGGCGCGCACGCTGCTTGACAGTTATCATGCTGAAGCTCTGGCGGGCGAGCTGCCGCGCGCGCTTCCGTTTCTGTGGAGCGCGGTGCGCGCCGCGCCCGGCGAAGTCTTGCGCCCGCGCCGTCTTGCCGCCGTCTCAAAAAACGCCGTGCTGGCGACGCTCAAACCGAAGAAAAATTGACGACCTCTGATTAAGCTTCGCGAATCAATCGCGCGTGCCTTTTTTCATCTGCAAAGCCAATTCTTGAATTGATGAAAGAACAGAACAGAATCGAAGTGCTTGATTTCCTGCGCGGGATGGCGTCGCTGGCCGTCGCGCTGCACCACTTCAATCTGTTTCAGCCCGGCCTGCTCTACGATGCGCTCTATCACGGACAGCTCGGCGTGCACGTCTTCTTCGTCATCTCGGGCTTTATCATTCCATATTCGCTTTATCGAGGCGGCTACACGCTTGCCGACTATCCTATCTTCGTCCTCAAGCGCATTGTGCGTCTCGATCCTCCTTATATCGTGACGATCGTCATCATCATCGCGCTCGGGGTTTTTTCCTGGTACGTTCCGTTTCAAAAGGATTTCGTCTTTCAGTTCTCCTGGCCGCAGGTGCTTCTTCACTTCGCATACATCAACGTCTTTTTTGGTTACCCCTGGCTCAACGACGTGTTCTGGACGCTCGCCATCGAGTTTCAATATTACCTGTTGGTCGGGCTTGCCTTCCCGCTTCTTTTTAGCCGCCGCGCGCCTGTCCGATTGGCAATGGTCGGTGCGCTCTCGGCGCTCGCTTTTTTGTTGCCGTCGTCGGCTTTTATTTTCTTCTTTATCTTTCTGTTTTTGATGGGCATTACGACCTGTCAATATCAGATTGGGCTGATCGACAAAAAGTGGCTGGCCGCGCTGATGGCGGCGGCAACTGCCGGCGCGCTCCTGACGCTTGGGCCGGCCTCTACGGTCGCAGGTCTTCTGACCGTCTGTGCGATTCTTTTCCTGCGCGTGCAGAACGCCGTCTTTCACTTTCTGGGTCAGATCTCTTATTCGCTCTATCTCGTCCACAGTCCGATTGGGCGGCGCGCGCTCAACGTGATGCTGCGCGCTACGGGCTGGGAGTCGTTGGGCGGCAAGGCCGTGCTGATCGCGGCGGCCACAGCCGTCTCGATCTTTGCGGCCTATCTGCTCTACAGATACGTCGAGCGGCCCTCGCAGCAGTGGTCGGCGGCTTTTCGCTATCGTCGCCGACGCGGCACGCAGTTGCGCGGCGCTGCGCGGCGCGAAGAGGTCGAACAACTCAACCCCGCGCTTTAGCGCGTGCGCGTTTGGTGGACGGAGAGGTTTGCGGGTAATTTAATCACTTCAAACATCGGCGGTTAATTTTATTCGGGCTTTTTTTCAACGACTTTTCGACAACAGATTATGGAGACAAGCGTCGCCTTCAATAATTTAAGAAGCATCCCCGGGCTGCGTGGACTGCTATACCGGCTTGGAATTTTGCGCCACCGTGCGGGATTTGTTCTTGGCGGAGCGGCGGG
>CBDUCU010000240.1:0-6048 GCA_965365725.1 uncultured bacterium
GGGGCGACCCGCCAATTTTCGTCTCGGGCGCATTGCTCCCGTCACGATTTTGCGCGCGCCCGAACTCTTTATGCCGCTTGTTGTGTTTGCGCTCAGCGCATTTGCTCTCTGGGGTTTTGCGCGTAAGCGGCGCGGCGCGCATGCCGTTCTCTTTATAGTGCTGGCGTTTGATCTGATGGTCTGGGGGCATTCGAGCGGGTGGCGAATAGGGCCGGTCAAAGACGATGCGTTGTGGCGCGAGCCGACGACGGTCGGCATCATCAGACAGTTGCGCGGCGACAGAGAAGAGCCTGACAGAATCCTGACAGTCGCCAAAGCCTTTATGCCCGATATACAACAGCCCGTCGGAGAGAGCTCCGAAGGCGAATTTTTTATCGAGCTGCAACCAAACACATACATGATGCACTCAGTAGAGAACGCTGCCGGTTACGACGGCTTCGGGCTTGAGCGGCAGAGCCGTCTGGCGTGCGACATGAAGGTCTGGGGCGAGTTGGCGGACGCGCGCGCGTGCTTGCAGGGCGAGGGGCGCGGCATCGACCTGATGAACGTGCGCTATCTCATCGCACGCGACCCGCGCACGGATAAGCCGCGCGAGCCTGCAAGTAAAGAGACCGCGCAGGCTCTCGCCGCGCCGCAGGAGTTCGGCGGTCACGGCTTTGCCGCCGCAGACCTCGGCACGCCGCCCCTCGACAACGGCGAGCGCATGGTTTTTGTCGCACCGAGAGTGCGCGCCGGAAAGATCGCGGTTGTAACAAGCCTCGCATGGTCGGAGAAGATTCCGGATGCAACGGTTGTCGCAAACTTGCGGCTGCGCGCGGAGGACGGTCGCACGTTTGAGTTTGCGTTGCGCGCGGGCGAGCACACTTCTGAATGGGCATTTGATCGCGCCGACTTGCGCGCGCGCATACGCCACCGTCGAGCACCCGTTGCCACCAGCTTTAAGGTCGAAGATGCTTCCGGCGCTTACGAAGGCCATACTTACGTGGCGGCCTTTGCGCTGCCTGAAGAGACAGTGATTACAGGCGGCGAGATTGAAGTTGCAAGACTTGAGGATGCGCCCGATCTCGCGCTCGATGTAAAACGCGTCTCGCTCGCGAACGAAGCGCAGGTTTTTGCTCTGCGCCCCGAATCGGTAAAGCATAGTCCGGCGCGCGGGCGTGAAGAGGACGAGAATGCGCGCTGGCGCAAAGTGGCGGAAAGCGCGGGCCTCTCCGTCTATGAAAACGCGCGTCGGCTGCCGCGCGTGTGGCTTGCGCCAAAAATTTCCTGGCTCTCGGACGCGGATGCACTCAAGACGATTCGCACGGGGCTTTTGCCCGACGGCAAGACTTGGGAGCCGAGACAGACGGCGCTGATTAGTCCGCCGCAGATTTCAAAAGGCGGATTCAACCGCGAAGAGAATCCGGGCGAAGCGCAGATTGTGCGACACGAGCCGAACCGCATCGACGTGCGGGCTTCGACGCAGACCGCAGCCGTGCTTGTGCTCAGCGAAAACTTTTATCCGGGATGGATTGCCTACGTGGACGGGCAAAGGGTCGAGACGCTGCGCGTCAACTACAATCTGCGCGGCGTGCTACTTGAGCCGGGCGAGCATTCAGTCAGTTTTCTCTATCGTCCAAAATCGTTCTATATCGGCCTGGCAATCTCTCTTCTCGCGGTCTGCGGCTTGACGGCGTGGTCTTTTGTTCTACCTCGCTTTGGCAGACGCAGACAGTAAAATCAGCAAGACAAAAGCGCGTCGATGCATCTCAAAATACAGCGTCCGTTATGATTTCTGTCGCAGCCGCGCGAGGATCTCTTTGAACGCGGCCTCGTCGCGCAAAGGGGTGAGCGGCTCGCTTTTAGTCAAAGCGTCCACGTCGGTAAAACCATGCTCGACCGACTTCTTTAGTGTCGCCAGAGCCTTCTTTTTCTCCTTGTTGTCCATGTAGGCGCAGGCCAGCTCGAACAGAAGCGGTGCGTTGTCGGGCAAAAACTCGTTCGCAGCTTCGAGCAGCGAGACGACGCGCGCTGCCTGCTCACCGCGCGAACGCAGATTCATCGCCGATTCATAGTAGAAAGCGTACAACTGTCGCACCGTGCGCCGCGCTACGCGACGCTCGCCCGTATCCTCAACCTCTTTTGATTTCTTACGCAGATCAGCGGCGGCGCTGCGAAATTCCTGCAAAGCAACCGCAGGCGCTCCAGTTCCGGCGCGCGCCTCCTCGAGAGTAAGAATTTGGTTGAACAGATATTGCTGCCGGCGTATCTGTGCCACCTCATCGTCCTGAGCTTTCTTTACTTCTTTCGTTTCTCTCAGGCGAGACGCTTTCTCGCGCGCCGCATTTGTCTCGCGTAAGCCCTCGAAGTCTTTGGCAAGCGAGTGATAGGCGAGATAGATGTTGTAGATTCTGCCCGCCGCTTCGTCCTCAGCAGCCTTCACCAGAACCTTTTTCCAAAGCTCGTCGATCAGTTTTTCATCGCGCGCGCGCCGCCCTTCGCGCATGGCCTGAATTTCCATCCATTCAACGGCCTTTGTGCCAACAGCGACGGGCGGCCACGAGTGTGGGCCGTCGAAGATTTCGAGCCGGTGAGTGTAGCCGAGACGTTCAAGCTGCGCGTCGAGCAGCTTCATCTCGAAGAAGTTAAAGTCGTCCGTGCCGGCCATGCCGTAGAGCGCGAAGCGAAAAGATGCGGAGGGCTGAACGTCGGGCGGAAAGCCTGCGCCGCTGGCAATCACGCCCGCCAGACAATTCTGGCAGAGCTGATTAAGACGTACGGCTTGACGCGCGCCGCCTGAAAATCCCGTCGAGTAGAGCCGTCTGTCGTCGATTGCAAAACGCGCGCGCGTATCCGCCCACACAGCCCGCGCCGCTTCGACTGAGGGCGCGAGCGGCCCGTTGCGCGAGTTGTTCGACCCGACCACAATCCAGCCATATTTTTCCGCCGCCTCGCGGAATCTTTCAACGGGAATATGCCCGCGCCCGGAGGGGTCGAAGGCATAGAGGATCGGCCACGTGCGCGCCGTCGAATAGTTCGAAGGAAGATAAAGCGCGTAGCTTTGCGAAGCGTCGCTTTGTGCGACGACCTTTCCGACGAGCTTGCCGCGCGGCAACTCTTCCGCCTGCGAGCTCGCGGATGGTTGTTGACTCGTTGCACGCGCGGAAAAAAGTGTTGCTTCGAGTGAAGGCAGGGCAAACGCTTCGGCAAGCAGCAGACAGAAGAGAATGAAGATTCCGAGTAATGATTTCATCGGCAAATTGCGTCGGGGTTGCGAGTCTGAGAGTGCTGAAAATTGTGAACACGCTTCAGCATGAATCCCTGTTCTGATTGCTCAAATTATGTTGACGGCAAGTTGTTGGAAAGTTAAAAGACGGCACGGATTGTCGTCAAACCTCCGCGCCGTCCCGTTTGTCATGCGTCGTTCGGTAAAGCTTCAGACCGCGCGGCGCGCGCCCTTCTGAAAATCTTTGGCGGCCTTCAACAATCCGATGCCGACTTCCCATGTCAACACGTCGTTCTCAAATTCGAAGCGGCGCAGGTTCTCAAGCGAAGGCGGCACTGCAAGCCCTGTCTGCCAAAGCAGCGCGACGCGTCCGCCGTAGAGAATGACGGCGGCGGCAATCTGGACGATGAGTCCTTGTCTGAGCGTGGTTGCGCCCGTCTCTGCTGCGTCGTAGTCGGACGATGAGACGATGATGACGGCAGCGTCACAACCGCGCATCGCCTGTGCTTCGGCTTCCTGCGGAATAAGCGAGTCTGCGTCGCTTCGCACAAAGAGTTCGCAATCATTGCCGGCCAGAGCAAGCGTCGTCTCGACCTGTCCGGCCAGCCCTGTGTTTGCGCTTGCGGAGACCAAAATTCGTAAAGCCTCGTTTGCAACCGGAAACGACGATTCTCCATCGTCACCCGCAAACGACTGTGACCGCGTCGTCTGTGAAGTCGATTCCGATTCATCGCTTCGAGCCTCAGTCTGCGCCGTCTGTTCTGTGCTTTCGAGATAATCGTTTAACTCTTCACGGTCGAGACGCAGGCGCGCCGGTTGTCCGCGTTTACCGACAGTGACGGCCCCCACGCCTGCGGCCTGACACAGATGGAAGAAGCAGACGACATGGCCTTCATTGGCGCGTCCACTCGATTCGGTATCGCCGAATAGTTGTTGCCAGAAATCGACGACCTCTGTGTGCGTAATGATGTCGGCTCGCTGGCCGTCCATCCAGCGCAGGGCTTCGTGATAGGCGCGCGTGCGTCGAAGCAATGCTCGATAGGCACTGGCTTCGGGCTCAAGCCTGCGCGCAAACTCGCGTCCAAGCGGTGTGAGCAGAAGTCTGCCGTGCTGATTCCTGACGAGTCCCCACATTTCATATGCGGCGATTTTGCGCGGCTCAAAGACGCGTCGTCTGACATCTTCGACCGCCTCCATAACGGAAACGCCGGCAGGCTTCTTTTTCAAATACCGAACGACTTCGCGCACGTCTCCTGCTGTCGCAAGCGTCGGCAGAGCAAAGCGCGCCGCCTCTTCATCCGCCGTCTGTTGCAGAAGCCTGAGCGCGGTTTGCTGACGCGCGCGCTCGCTGCTCTCTGGTGCTTGTGCGGCCAAAGCATCAAAACTATTTCTCGGATGCACGCCGCGCCTCGAAAAACTTTCCGCCGTTGAAGTTGCCCGTCCTGACATGAATCAGTGTCCTCTCCCGCGTTGCTCTGTTAAAACATTTCGTCGTCCAAATCGAGATACTGCAAAGGTAAAAAATATGATGCAAAATATGATGGTCGAGTGGGGTCGTGCAGCACAGATTTGTGATGGACGGGCTTTTGAGGATGACGATGCGGACTAGAATTTGACGAAAGCCGAATCACATCGTCTGCAAGCAAAAATCTCGCAAGCGACGGCACGAGACCAAAGCATTAAACCGAGCGTAGATGTTGAATAAGAATCCGAAATTTTGTATGGCTGAAAGCCGTGAATCGTAAATCTTGAATCGTAAATAGAGGTTGATGCTGAGTTGATTAGAGCATTACGATTCAACACACAAGCGGCGAGGCTTTACGATTTACGATTCAAGATTTACGATTCACAAACAATGCGCTCAATCGTCGTCGGCACAGCCGGCCACATCGATCATGGAAAAACGGCGCTCGTGCGCGCTTTGACGGGCACGGACGCAGACCGTTTGCCGGAAGAGAAGCGGCGCGGCATCACCATCGATCTCGGTTTTGCGGAGCTTGATCTGGGCGAGGTGCGCGTCGGGTTTGTTGACGTGCCCGGACATGAGCGTTTCGTCAAGAACATGCTTGCCGGAGCGCACGGCCTCGACGCGGTCGCGCTCGTCATCGCGGCGGACGAAGGGGTCATGCCGCAAACGCGCGAGCACTTTGACATCTGTCGTCTGCTCGCAGTCAAAAGCGGCCTCGTCGTGTTGACCAAAAAGGATACGGTTGATGATGAGCTTTTGGAGCTTGTCCGCGCCGAAGCAGGCGAGCTTGTGGGCGGCTCTTTTCTCGAAGCAGCGCCCGTAGTAGCGGTCAGCTCGCGGACGGGCGAGGGAATCGAAGAGTTAAAAGGCGTGCTGCGTGAGATTGCTCGGCGCGTGCCCGAGCGCGCGGCGCGGACGGTGGCAAGGCTTCCGATTGACCGCGCCTTTACGATGCGCGGGTTTGGCGCGGTCGTCACGGGCACGCTCGTCGCCGGTGAAATCAAAGAGGGCGATGAGTTGGAGCTTTTGCCTGCGCGCGCGCGCGTGCGCGTACGCGGGCTTCAGGTACACGGCGCGTCTGTCGAGGCTGCGCACGCAGGACAAAGGACGGCCGTTAATCTTGGCGGCGTTGAAGCCTCTGCAATAGAGCGAGGGATGCTGCTTGCGCCGGCTGGCCGGTTGCGCCCGACGCAGATCATCGACGCGTTTGTCGAAGTGCTCGACAGCGCGCCGCGCTCTCTGCGCAGCCGTCAACGCGTGCGCGTGCATGCGGGTGCGGCTGAGGCGCTGGCGCGCGTCAGCGTCGTCGAAGAGACGGGAGAGATTGCGGCGGGCGCAGGCGGTTTCGCGCAGTTTCGTCTTGAGTCGCCGATTG
>CBDUCU010000241.1:0-6045 GCA_965365725.1 uncultured bacterium
ACATGCCGAGATTCTCGGCGGCAAAGAGATGTCTTTCAATAACTATGTTGACGCGGATGCGGCGTGGCAGCTCGTCTGCGATTTCAACGAAACGGCCTGCGCGATCATCAAGCATACAAACCCTTCGGGGGTGGGTACGGGCCAAACGCAAGAGGAAGCATACAGGCGCGCGCTCGCTACCGATCCGGTCTCGGCCTTTGGCGGCGTTGTTGCTTTTAATCGAAGTGTTGATGCAGCCGCCGCGCGTGCGCTCACTGAAATCTTCACTGAAGTTCTGATCGCACCGGATTACGACGAAGACGCTCTCTCAATTCTGAAAGCCAAAAAAAATCTACGCATACTTCGTGCGGGCGAGGCAAAAGCGCCTGAAGGTCTGGATATTAAACGCATCACGGGCGGCCTGCTCATCCAAACGCGCGACACTCATCAACTGACGCGCGACCAACTCAAGGTTGTCACCAAGCGCGCTCCGACTGAAGAAGAGATCAGCGCTCTGCTTTTCGCCTGGACGGTCTGCAAACACACAAAGTCGAACGCCATCGTTTATGCGCGTGCGGGCCAAACCGTCGGAGTCGGCGCAGGGCAGATGTCGCGCGTCGATTCAGTCCGCATCGGCGCGATGCGTGCGCAACTTCCCGTCGCCGGCTCAGTCGTCGCATCGGACGCATTCTTTCCCTTCCGCGACGGCATCGACGAAGCGGCCCGTCACCGTATTACCGCGATTATTCAACCCGGCGGCTCTGTCCGCGACGCGGAAACAATCGCTGCCGCAGACGAGCACAATCTAGCAATGGTCTTTACGAGCGTTCGGCATTTTAGGCATTGAGGCACTTGTCAGTAGTTCGCACCCCTTCGTTTGTTGCATTTGCTTTTGCAGCTTGAGCAATTAGACATAAGAGCTATGCTGACAACACAAACAACGGGCAACCGCCTACTGACAACGGACACTCTTTCACGCTTGCCCTTGCGCCGCTGCATCCACGATACTTGTCACACCGCACGCGACCTTTTGTGTTCGTCTCTGGGCAAACGGCTCGCGGCGTTTTTAATTCAAGAGGATTGAGCATGTCAGATATCCAAATCATCAATGAAGACGGCAGCGCGCCCGTTCGCTGTCGCTATTGCGGTCAACTCAACCAGACGCGCGAGAATGGCGGAGGACAAGCGCGTTGCGGACGTTGCCGCCTGCTTCTTTCAAATGCGCCGCACAAAAAGTTCGCCGATCTTGATAAGCACGACTACGTCCATCCAGCCGACAGTCGCGCGCTTGCCGCCCTCAAGACGATCCCCGGTATCGACACGGCCCTCAAAAAACTTCTTCAGGTGACGGGCGAATCGGCCATTCGCGTTATCTTCACTGCCAGCGCCGTCAAGGTCACGCCGAAACAGTGTCCAGACCTTTACGCCAAATTGCAGATTGCGTGCGCGACACTCGGCGTTGATATGCCTGAGCTTTTCGTCCAACAAAACCCGACCGTCAACGCATTTACGGGTGGTGTCAAACATCCCGTCATTGTTCTTCATTCGCAACTAATCGAGCGTCTCGACGATGAAGAGGTGCTTGCCGTTATTGCACACGAAGTCGGGCACATCCACGCCGAGCACGTTCTTTATCTGACGGCGGCGCACCTGCTTGAACTGCTCGCCAACGCGGCTATCGCTACCGCGCCCATCGCCAACATCGTCGCGCAGATCATTTCGGGTACGATGCGCGCTGCAATTCTTGCCTGGGCGCGCAGAGCAGAGCTTTCATGCGACCGTGCCGCTCTGCTTGTCACACAAGACGCGGACATAATCGGTCGCACGATGATGAAGCTGTGCGGAGGAACTTACGCGTCAAAAGTAGATTACGAACAGTTTCTTGCGCAGGCGCGCGACTTTCAGAAGAATTACGACGAAAAGGCACTCGACCGTTTCTGGGCCGACATCATCACGTCCGGACTCACGCATCCGTTTCCTGTCTGGCGCGTCTCCGAGATACTCAAATGGGTCGAAGACGGACAGTATCAACGTCTGATGAACGCAACGCCCGAGAGCGCCGCCGCGTGAATTTGAGAGCAGCTCTCAATCTTGAGAGCTGCTCTTTTGTATTGACATGCTGAAATAACGGCGTTTGTATCTGCAAGCCACTAAGCCAAATCTTTCCCGTCCCATTCTCAAGGAGTAACCCACCCTCATGTCTCGATTTTTGTCTCGTCGCAGCCTTAACTTTTTTGTCGCTCTAGCACTTCTCTTTTCGTCTTCGGGGACGAGCTTTGCTCAGCAGGCCTCTCAAACAACACCGCCCGCGCAGACGAGCACTGCGCCAAAGACTCTGGATGAAAAGCTCGCTGCGATTGAAAAGCTGGTTGACGCAAAGCGCAAAGAGTTTGGGATACCGGGCGCGGCGCTCGTCATCGTCAAAGACGACAAAGTAATCCTGTTGAAGACCTTCGGGGTGAAGGATTTTGAGAAGAACCTTCCCGTCACGCCCGACACGCTTTTTGCCATCGCCTCAAGCACAAAAGCTTTTACGGCGTTGGCGGCTGCCATGAGTGCTGATACGGGCAAGCTCTCGCTCGACGATTCGCCGAAAAAGTTTCTTCCCTATTTCAAGCTGCGCGACCCGGAAGCCGATGCCGGCGTGACAATCCGCGATCTTCTCTCGAATCGCTCAGGTCTTAACCGCGCAGACCTTCTGCTTGCCTTCCACGACAAGCTCACGCGCGAAGAGACCATCCGCGTGATGGGTCATGCCAAACCGAGCGCGAAGCTGCGCGAGAAGTGGCAGTATCAGAACATCATGTTTGCCGCCGCGGGCGAGACCGTCGCAAAGGCTGAAGGCCGAACATGGGAAAATGATATCGCCGAGCGCATCTTCAAACCGCTCGGTATGAAATCGAGCAATGCGACGATCCCAGCGATGCTGGCCGCGCCCGACTTCTCTTACGGCTATGAATACAACGTCACGACCAAAGAGACCAAGCGCGTGCCGATGCTTGATCTGTCAAACACAGCGCCCGACGGCGCGATCAACTCGACCGCGCGAGACATGGCGCAGTGGCTTCGCTTTATGCTCGCGGGCGGCGTGATCGACGGCAAGCGGCTTGTTTCAGAGAAGAATTTCGCCGAGCTGATTAAGCCCCACATCACAATCGCGCAAAATTATCATTACGGTCTCGGCTGGTTCATACGCGATTGGCGGGGTCGTCGCATCGTCGAGCATGGCGGCAACCTCCCCGGCTTTAGCGCCGAAGTCGCCATGATTCCCGAAGAGAAGCTCGGTCTGGTTCTGCTGACAAACGTCTATGCGTCGCCGCTTGGCGAAATCACAAAACAGTCCGTCTGGTCGCAGCTCTCCACACCTCCGCAAACGACTTCTGCGCCCGCACAGGCATCGGTTGCGCCAGTTTCCCAAGCCACGCCCGCAAACGCAGCCACAGCAACGCAGGACGCAACACGCGAGGCCGGGCAGTACAAATTCACAGAGGCAAACTCGGAAGTAAAAGTTTCATTCGAGGGCGGCAAGCTGCTTATTCATCTTCCCGGCTCGCCCCCGCTCGCGCTCGAACAGGTTTCAGGTCGTCGCTACAAATTCGCCGCGCCCGCCCCTGCCGGACTCTTTGCGACTTTTCAACCATCTGCCTCAAACCCCGCCGACGAAGAACTCGTCCTTGAAGTTCCGCAAGGCACGTTTACGCTTCCGAAGATAAAGCTCGCGGCGACGAGCATGACGGCTGACGAGCTGATGTCAAAAGTCATCGCAGCGCAAGGCGGCGAAGCGGCGCTGCGCTCGCACAAGTCGATGCGGACCGTCTTTACACAGGAGTTTGAGAATCAAGGCATCACCGCCGAAGGCACGACCCACGCAAAGGCACCAAATCTTTCATCAACCAGCACGACGATGACGGCTCTTAACAAAACGCTCGGAACGACCTTCTCATATTTCGACGGGACAACGGGCGCAAGCACATCAAGTTTCCGCCCCCCGCAGACCTTAACAGGCAGGTCGCTTGAAGACGCGCGCATCAATTCCGATTTTTACGCGACGCTTAACTGGAAGACGAACTTCAAAAGTGTAACGGTCAAGGGTCTCGCCAAAGTCGGCGACGAAGATGCTTACGTCGTTGAGAAAGTACCGGAGAAGGGCAACCGCGTCGTTGATTACTATTCGACAAGGACGTTTCTACTCGTCCAGCGAGAGACGATGATTACAAGCGACACTTCGCCTATCGAGTTCGCCATCACGACAAGATTTTCTGACTACAGGCCGGTCGGCGGGGTGATGGTGGCCTTCAGATCCGTGACAAGCAATATCAACTTTGGCGACATCGTGACGCAGTTGCGCAAGGCCGAGCACAACGTCGAGATTCCAGATTCGGCCTTTCGCCCGCCGGCAACCAAGTAAACTTTTGCCGCGCACGCGTGCTCTGGCGACGCGTCGAATGATAAACTTCTGCGTCTGCTGCTCCGCACATATCACGCGCAGAGGAAACCGTCGCCATGTTGCTTGAGAATAAATTCGGAATTGTCTTTGGTGTTGCCAACAAACGCTCGATTGCCTGGGCCAGCGCGCAGGCTTGTCTGGAGGCGGGCGCGCGGCTTGCTTTCACATATCAAAACGAACGCCTGAAAGAGAACGTCGAATCTTTAGTTGCGGGGACGGATTCTCCGCTTGTGCAATGCGATGTGACGAAGCCCGAAGAGGTCGAGCAAGCTTTCGCCGTCGTCAAAGAGCGTTTTGGTCGTCTCGACTTTCTCATCCACAGCCTCGCCTTTGCCCCGCGCGAAGCCCTCGAAGGCGAATATCTCGCCACCACGCGCGAAGCGTTCCTGACCGCGCTTGACATCAGCGCCTACTCGCTCGCAGAGCTTGCGCGCGCCGCAGCGCCGCTGATGACAAAAGGCGGAAGCATCGTCTCGATGACCTACTACGGCGCAGAGAAGGTCGTTCCCAACTACAACGTAATGGGCGTTGCCAAGTCCGCGCTTGAAGCCAGCACGCGCTATCTCGCAAACGATCTCGGCGCGCGACAGATACGCGTCAACACGATCAGCGCCGGCCCTATCAACACGCTCGCCGCGCGCGGAGTCGGCAATCTCTCCACAATGCTCAAGCACCATGCCGAGCGCGCTCCGCTCAAACGCAACGTCGAGGCGCGCGAGGTCGGCAACGCCGCTCTCTTTCTCTGTAGTCCACTCTCATCCGGCATCACCGGCGAAGTCCTCCACGTCGATTGCGGATACAACATCATGGCATTTTAGAAACGTTGGACGATAAACGCGGCAGCGTGAATTAAAAGCATTTTCATGCCGTGTTTATCGTTCATCATTAATCATTTCCTCTATGGCTGACACCGACACAACAACACACGAAGAAGAATCCGTACGCACGGTGACGCAGGACGAGCAACTGCTCGAATCACCGGGGCCGGACGAGTTTACGCATACCGATACGTGGCGCGTCTTTCGCATCATGGGAGAATTCGTCGAGGGCTTTGACGATCTGGCGACCGTGACGCGCGGCGTATCCGTCTTCGGCTCGGCGCGCGTGCAGGAGGGCACGCCATTCTATGAAGCAGCGCGCGAGACCGCCGCACTGCTCGCACAGGAAGGCTTTCAGGTGATTACGGGCGGCGGCCCAGGCATTATGGAAGCGGCCAACAAAGGCGCGTTCGAGGCAGGCGGTCTCTCCATCGGGTGTAATATCGAGTTGCCCTTTGAGCAAGCGCCAAACCCATATCAGACGCGCTCGCTCAAGTTCAAATACTTCTTCGTCCGCAAGACGATGTTCGTCAAATACAGCACTGCTTTCATCATCTTTCCCGGCGGCTTCGGCACGCTTGACGAATTGTTCGAGTCGCTCACGCTCATACAAACGCGCAAGATCAGAAACTTCCCCGTCATCCTCTTCGGCAAAGATTACTGGGGTCGCATGCTCGATTGGATCAAAGACGTGATGCTTGCCGAAAAGATGATCTCCGCCGAAGACCTCGATCTTCTATACATCACAGACTCGCCCGCCGAAGCCGTCGAAGTCGTCGTCCGCAGTCAGGATTCTCTGCG
>CBDUCU010000242.1:0-6019 GCA_965365725.1 uncultured bacterium
ATAGTTGTTGCGCGATGAGAGCGCCAGCCCCGAATCTTCGCGGATGGTCGGCAGCACGACGACTTCGGTGTCGAAGGCGAGGTCTTTAACCAGACGTTTGACGACGAGAGTTTGCTGCGCGTCCTTCTGGCCGAAAAAGGCGAAGTCCGGACGGATGGTATTGAAAAGAACCGTCAGCACGGTCGCCACGCCGCGAAAATGTCCGGGGCGCGACGCGCCTTCATACTGCTCGGAAAGACCTTCGACGGTGATGTAAGTGGAAAACCCCTTCGGATAAATCTCTTCAACCGAAGGGGCGAAAATGTAATCGACGTTATAGTCGGAAAGAACGGTGGTGTCTTTGGTCAGGTCGCGCGGGTATTTTTGAAAATCTTCGTGGGGGCCAAACTGTGCGGGGTTGACGAAGACCGAGACGACGACGATGTCGCACATCTTGCGGGCTTCGCGCACGAGCGAGAGATGTCCGTCGTGGAGCGCGCCCATTGTCGGCACCAGCCCGACGGTTTTGTCTTCCTCGCGCCTGATCTTGCGCGCGACCGATGCCATACGCTGGCGGCGGTTGATGATTTCCATATAAACGCGTAAATCGTAAATCTTGAATCGAAAATAGTAAACCGCAAATCACCGTCGCGGGCGACGCGAGCGCCCCGACTGTGACTTACAATTTACGATTCAAGATTTACGGGGTTTCCTTCTCCGCATCCGTCGTCGTTTGCGAAAGGTTCATCTCGGCGGCTGTCTCCGAAGGCAGCGGATATGATTCCGATTCGGACGGAAAAGATATTGTGCGCACGTCCTCTGCAAAACGACTGATGGCATCCGTGATGGTTTCGCGCAGGTTGACGTATTGGCGAACGAAGCGCGGGCGCGTGCGGCTGAAAGAGAGGCCGATAAGGTCGTGGAGAACGAGTATCTGTGCGTCGCAGTCAGCGCCCGCGCCGATGCCGATGGTCGGAATCTTGAGCGTCTCGGTGACGATGCGCGCGATCTCGCGCGGAACGACTTCAAGGACAATGGCGAAAGCTCCGGCCTCTTCCAAAGCAAGCGCGTCTTCGACAAGCGCGCGCGCAGCATCCGCAGTCTTTGCTTGCAGGCGATAGCTGCCGAGCTTGTTAAGCGACTGCGGGGTGAGGCCGACGTGTCCCATCACGGGAATCTCTTCGTTGACGAGACGACGCACGGTCTCGACGCGGTTGCGTCCGCCTTCGAGCTTGACGGCCTCTGCGCCCGCGTCCTTAACGAGACGCAGCGCGGCGCGCACGGCTTCGTCCGCGCCCGTGTGATACGAGCCGTAGGGCATGTCTGAGACGAGCAGTGCGCGCTCGACTCCGCGTCGGACGGCGCGCGTGTGAGCGACCATCTCATCGAGCGTGACGGGGACGGTCGAGTCGTAGCCGAGCACGACGTTGCCGAGAGAGTCGCCGACGAGAATGATGTCCGTGCCGGCCTCGTCAACAATACGCGCCGTTGGATAATCGTAGGCCGTCAGACAGACCAGACGCTCGCCGCGCTCTTTGCTTGCGCGCAAAGACGGCACAGTCACCTTTTCGGGACGCTGCTGTTTGAGATAGACCATGACGCTTTTCTATTTCCGATTTGTGCGCTTGGAATTCAGGAGCGCCGCATTATAGGCCCGCACGCCTTAAAGCAGCAATAAAAATTCAAACCGTGTGCGCTCGAAAAAAATGCACGTCGGCGTTTTTCCCAAACCACTTACGACCTGTCGGCAAGAAGCGGTAGAGGATCGATTGCGCCCTGCGGCGTATAGACTGCGAAATGAAGGTGCGGGGGCGTGCCGGCGGCGTTTCCAGTCGTACCGACAAAACCGAGAAGCGTGCCGAGCTGGACGTATTGACCTGCCGCAAGTCCCGGCGCATACCCGTCCAGGTGTGCGTAGTAGTAAGCGCGTCCGCCCGCGCCGATGATTGTGACGGTGTTTCCACCCAGACGATTTTCGCCCACGCGCCACACATAACCTTCCGTCGCGGAGAGGACGGGCGTGCCGCGCTTTGCAAAAATATCCTGTCCCTGATGCTGGCGACCTTCCGATCTGGGCGCGCCCCATGTGTTGCTGATCTGTTTGACGCGCACGCCCTCGACCGGCACGGGCAATTGCGCGTCGGGTTCGCGTGCGTAAAGCGCGGCGGCGCGAAACGGCAGAGCGGTCGTGCGCGCAGCCGTGCGCAGCTCGGTCGGCGCAACATCTGAGTCGGCCAGCCCGAGCATCAGCAGAAAAAAGGCGGCCAAAACAAGGCCGGAATAGATAATTCTTTTCACGCACATTTAGATGCGAGGCGAAAGGTTTTAGTTTTTTTTACGCAAGAGCCTTTATCAGCGAGGTTGCCAGCGCTCAATTTGTGAAGCATCGTCAACTTCTTTGAGTATCTCGGAGAATGCCCGAAGAAGCGACGGGTGTTTGAGGTCGGGCGCGAGCTCGACGAGCGGCACGAGCGCAAAGCGTCGGAGATGAAGACGCGGGTGCGGTAGCGTCAGCAGCTCGGTGTGCAGACACATGTCTCCGTAGAGCAAAAGGTCGAGGTCGAGCGTGCGCGGGCCGCGACTTTTTTCGCGCGTGCGCCCCAGCGCATATTCGATGCGGAGCAAACGCGCGAGGAGTTGTTCGGGCGAGGGAAGCGCGCCTGAAAGCTCGGCGACCATGTTGAGAAAGCGCGGTTGCGTGGTGAGGTCAACCGCGTCTGTTTCGTAAATCGATGAGAGACGCGCGACGCAAAGTCCGGCATTCATCATGCCGCGCACGCCGAGCAGAAGAAAGCCAGCGCGGTCGCCGAGATTTGACCCGAGACCGATATAGACTTTGGTCTGCGCGCTGTCGGACAAGAGTTTTACGCGCCTCCGAATTTGTCTTGCGCTTCGGCGTTAAATTTTTGCGAAGCGCCGCGCGCGATGCTCAGGGTCTGCCAGTCTTTTGATTTGATGTGCTTGGCGAGAAAGATTATTTGGCCGACATGCGTTGCATAGTGTGTGAGTTGGCGATTGACGGCTTCGACGACCGTGTGACGCTCGCCGCGAATCAAAACCTCGCGCAGCAAATCCGCCGGGGCGAGCGCGCCGACCTCGTCAAAGAGAATCTGCCAGCCGCGCTCCCATCTTTCGAGAAGCGTGGCGCGCACATCTTCGTCTGTAGTAAAAAATTCGGAGTCGCGGTCGCGGTCGGGCTTCTCCCCGTCAGTCGTCAGAAAGTTCGTCCAGCGCGAGCGCAAATTTCCCGCTATGTGTTTGACGATGAGAGCGACGCTGTTTGATTCAGCATCAGGCTGGAAGAAAAACTCTCGTTCGTCGATCTGCGCGATTGCTCTGTCGGCGAGACGTTTGAGGTCGCGGAAGTTTTTGAGCGCGTTTTCGATCAAGTGTGCGCCGAGTGTATCGTCCATAGTGCGTGCATTGTAGTATAAGGGTCAACGGGATGTCTCAGCTTGGCGCACTCGTCTGGTTGAAGTGGCGGCTGTTTCGCAACTCTCTGCGCTCGCGCAAGGCGGCGGCGAGTAAATTCGCATCGCTCGCCGGAATGTTTGCGGGGCTGGCTCTCTCTTTGATGGTTGCCCTGGGCGCAGGCGCAGCCGCATATTTTCTTTCATCGCCGCACGCGCGCGAGAGCGAAGAGTTTGCAAAACTCGCGGGCGGCGCAACACTCTTTTTTACTCTCACACTAACATTCATCTATCTGATGTGGGCCGTCGTGCCGCTAGGACTCGAAGGCGGGAGCAGGTTTGAGCCGCGACGGATGCTGCTTTATCCGATCTCGCTTAGAAAACTTTTTGCGGTCGATCTGTTGAGCGAGCTGACGAACCTCTCGTCGATCTTCGCCGTCCCGGTCGTGTTGGCGCTCGGTTTAGGCGCAGGGCTGGCTCAAGGCCGGACGGCGCGCGCGCTTCTGATTGCGCTGCTGGCGGTTGCTTTCGGCGTGGCGCTCTCAAAGCTGTTTTCAACTTTTGTCGGCGCGCTCATGTCGGGCCGACGAACGCGCGGCGAGACCGTGCTTGCGCTCTTTGGCGCTGCGTTTGGCATCGCGGGAGTTTTCCTGGGGCAGATCATCGAGCGCGTCGCGCCGCACGCCGCGCGCTACGGCGAGACTCTCCGAGGTCTTAAATGGACTCCGCCGGGCGCGCTCTCATCCGCGCTGACCGAAGGGTTGCGCGAGGGCGGCGCATCTACTTACGCGGCGGCTTGCGCGACGCTTGCTCTCTACACGTTCGGTTGTGTGTCGATCACTTATTTGATCGCGCGTCGGACGGCGCTCGGAGTGGGCGGAGCGAAGAGAGGGGCAAAGGCCCATGACGACAATTTGAGGCGCGCGGAGGCGTATGCGGGCTGGCAGCTGCCTCTGTTGTCGCCGCAGATGTCGGCAACGATTGAAAAAGAGCTGCGCTATGGAATGAGGAATGCGCAAAT
Organism: uncultured bacterium; assembly: GCA_965365725.1. GTDB lineage: Bacteria > Acidobacteriota > Blastocatellia > Pyrinomonadales > Pyrinomonadaceae > DASQDT01. The sequence goes on from CBDUCU010000242.1 coordinate 4,411, forward strand.
GCGCGCGGTTGCTTTGATGGCGGTTGCACTGACAGTTGTGATGCGGATGGCGACGGGGCGCGGAAGCACGGGGCAACTCTTCGCCGGCGCAGGTGCTTACACCGAAGGGATGCAGATGAGCTACGCCGTGCTCTACGTCTTTTTGTTGACTTCAGCCGTCTCGACAAATCTGTTTGGCTATGACGGCGCAGGCATGCGCGCGCTCATCCTTTCGCCGGTCAATAGAAGAACCGTCCTCATCGGACGCAACGTCGCTTCGACGCTCATTACGCTTGTTCTCTCAGTCGCTTCGGTTGCGACGAGCGCGTTTGTGTTCCGCGATGTGTCATGGATGACGATAGCCGTCTGCGCGCTCTCGTTTCTTACTTTTTCAGGACTCTTTGCGCTTGGCGGCAACTGGCTCTCGATGCGATTTCCGAAGCGGATGGAATTTGGTCGCAGAATGAATCGCACGGGCGTAGGTGGGCTGCTGATTCTGCCTTTCGTCGTGTTGCTTGCAATCCCGCCTGCGCTCTCTTCGGTGGCGGGTTATGCGGCGGGAAGCGTCGCGCTTCGTTATGTTATACTCGCTCTGTTCGCGCTTTTATCCGTTGCCGTTTACGCGCTTTTCATTGGCGCTCAGGCGCGAACGCTTGAAGAGCGCGAGCGTGAAATTATGGAGGCCGTGACCAGGCGCGACGACGAGTCAGGTCAGGTCTTAAACTGAGTCTGCACCGCAAAGATTCTTTGTTGGGTGCGGCTCACATTCCAGCGATGCTCTTTTGCTTGACGACTCGGACAATCTGAAGCGAGTCACTGTATTGAGAGCGTCCGGGCGGGATATGCTGTCAGCCCCGTCTCAACAAAAATGGCTCGCAGAAAATATCGCAACCAACGGCACGAACCCGCCTCCGAACGCTCTTTTCAAGAGTACGTCTTTGCTTCGCCTGCGCCGCAGACCTCGCGCATGGAGTTGATGCGTCTGGTGCGCGGCGGCGAAGACACCTACCTCGAACTCAAAGTCAAACTTTCAAACCCGGAACGAATCACGCAAGGCATCGTGGCGCTTGCGAATACGGGCGGCGGCACAATCGTCTTCGGCGTAAACGACAACCTGGGTGTCGAGGGCGTTGACGATGCAGAAGCCGTGCGCGAAGAACTCGTGCGTCTATGCCGCGAGGAGGTTGTTCCGACGCTCATGCCCTACATCGACATCGTCTCGTTCGATAGCGGGCGCAGGGTCGTCGCATTAGACGTTGAAGGTAAGCGTCGCCCTTATCGCACGCGCGACGGACGCTACTTCATACGCATCGGCGCGGAAAAACGCGAGGCGACGCGCGAAGAGTTGTCGGCAATTATTGACGAGGCGCGTCCAGTCAGAACCGAAGAGGTGCTTGCGCTCGGCGCTGCGCTGGAAGACATCGACGAAGCGCATTTGTGGAGCTTCATTCGTGAGTTTGAGCCGGACGCGGGCGCGCACGCGCTCTCGTCCAAAGGTTACCCGACGGGCGAGGTCCTGGAGCGGGAGCTTTTGCTTGGCGTGACGGTCGGCGCGTACGGCTCGTTTTCAGGCGAGGTTGTGCCGACTCTGGCGGGCGTGCTTTTGTTCGGGCGCGACGCGCGCGTTCCC
>CBDUCU010000243.1:0-6016 GCA_965365725.1 uncultured bacterium
CCTTCTCTATTGTCCTTCCTGTGCTTCGCCTGAGCCTTGCATCTCGGCGCGCATCTCTGCAGCAGCGCGTGCGCCGTAGGGAGTCATGACCACATCGTTGAGCCATTCGAGATAGGGCGCGGAGCCGAGCGCGACGGGAAGCGCGATGATCTCGGGCGTGTCGTAGGTATGCAGCGCGCGCACCTCGCGTTCAAGCTCGGGAAAACATGCGCGCGTCGTTTTGGCAAACAAGAGTATTTCCGGCTCTCGATGAACTTTCCCTTCCCATCGATAGACCGACTCAATTTCTGGAAGAATCTGCACACAGGCGGCAAGGTGCGCGCCAACGAGCATCTCAGCCAGCCGCGAAGCCTCCTCACGACTCCCTGCCGTCAACACCACCATCACTGCATCCGACTCTCTTTCAATCATCGAAAACCTCACGATGAATGATCAATCCATCATTCATCATTCATCGCTTCTTCTGCCTCGGTCGTGCCCGTGAGCGGAGTTGTATCTGCGCCGAAGAAGGAGTTGTAAATCTCCTGCGCCCGGTCAAAATCGCGCTCATCAACAAGCACGACCGCTCCGGGGGCCGTCGTTGAAAGAAGCGGTGAAAGTGCATCCATCCCGCCCGATTGGACGACGGCGCGAACATCATTCTGATTGAGAATATCGGCCACCATCTCGGCCTCGGCAGGCGATCCGATGTTGTGAAGCGGGACGAACCGCGCCTCGCTATGATCTCTCACAGTGTTTTCAGACGTGAGTTTGCCGACAAGCGCGCTGCCGTCGTCAGGGCACACTGTGATCCCCGCTTCATATTCCGATTCGCAGACAGGACAGAACATTCGAAGCCCCCCATTTATGAACTTAGATGTTTTCTCGCGCAGCATTATATCTCAAAAGGTAAAAGGCAAAAGGTAAAAGTAAGAAGGCCGTCTGAGCCTCTTCACTTTTACCTTTTGCCTTTTACCTTTTACCTTACTTTGTTGCTTCAACCGCGCGCTCGAACGGAATCTCTTCAAAGTGGGTCATGCGCTTGAAGGCGCGGAAGCGTTCGTTGATCTCGTCATGCGTTAGACGAGCGACGCGTTCTGTGCCGAACTCCTCGACGTTGAAGGAGGCCATCACAGAGCCGTAGATCATCGCGCGGCGCATCGTATCTTCATCAACGGATTCGTGGCTGGCGAGATAGCCCATAAAGCCGCCGGCGAATGTGTCGCCCGCTCCCGTAGGGTCGAAGACCGATTCAAGCGGATAGGCCGGAATGGCGAAGTATGCTTCATCGGTGAACATGGCCGCGCCGTATTCACCGCGTTTGACGACGAGCGCCTTTGGCCCCCACGAAAGAATTTTGCGCGCGGCCTTGATTAGATTCGGTTCGCCCGCAAGCTGTCGCGCTTCAGCGTCGTTGATGATGCAGACATGTACCTTCTCAATCGCGCGCTTGACCTGTTCGGGGACGGTATTGATCCAATAGTTCATCGTGTCGAGCGCAACGAGCTGCGCCCCGGCGCATTGCTCGCGCACCTCTGTTTGCAGGTCTGGTTGAATGTTTCCGAGAAAGAGCATCCGCGTGCGTTTCGATTCGTCGGAGAGTTTCGGTTTGAAATCAGCAAAAACGTTGAGCTGCGTGTCGAGCGTGTGCGCCGTGTTGAGGTCGAAGTCGTAGCGACCGCTCCAAAAGAAGGTCTTACCGCCGGAGACGATTTCGAGGTCGTCCGTGTTGATCCTCTGTTGCGCAAAGACGTTCATCTCGTCTGCGCCGAAATCGCCGCCGACGACTCCGACGACGCGCACATTAGTAAAAAAGCTTGCCGCCAGCGAAAAGTGCGTGGCCGAGCCGCCAAGCATCCGCTCGCGTTTGCCAAAAGGGGTTTCGACCGCATCGAAGGCGACCGAGCCGACAACGAGTAGAGACAATTTATATTCTCCTGTGTAGTGATTGCGTAGAGCGAGACAAGACAAAAAACTAATCCGCAGCAAAGCGCAGCGAGACGCGACAATTGATGTTATCTGCTGACGTCTCTGCTATGTGCTTCTGCCGCACATTATTTAGGGTTTTGTTTCTGAAGACTTTGCGCCGCCGAGTTTTTGCAACTCTTCTTCGGCGCGCTTCTGGAATTCGCTCTCGGGAAATTCGGTTGCCAAACGCGAGAGATACATGCGTGCTTCTTCGCGCAGTTGGTTAACGGAAACGCTCGGCTTTTGCTTGCCCTTCCCTTCCGCCAAATAGAGATTGCTCATCCCGGCGATGTAGAGCGCATAGTCCATCCGGGAGAAGTTTGGATAACCCGCAATGATCTCTTCGCTTCGCGTCAGCGCCGCGCGATATGCTTTCTTCAGCTTGAAGTAATGCTTCGCCACTTCAAGATTATGCATCGCTTCCTTCTCAAGCTCCGCATCGCCCACAACGGTCGGGTCGGGCCCCTTCACAGCCGCGCCCCCTTGCGCGCGCACATCAATCGCCCCAAACGTCAGTAAGGCAAACCCACAACACGCTAATATGATTTTTTTCATTTCCAAACACTCCTTAAGCTCGTCAATCGTGAATCGTTAAAAACAGGTTTTCATCCATTCACGATTGACGATTTACTTCTGATACTTTTTGATGATCGCTTCGAGCCTCTTCGTTGTCACCGCAGGCCACAGGTCGGGCGCAGTGAAGATTGCGTTCTTCAATGCCGCGCCGCAACCGCATGTTCGCGGCGCGTTAGCGAGCCGACGGACGGCTTCACGCATGATGTTCTGCGCGTTGTGGACGTTTTTGTTGAGATATTCGACGACCGCTTCGACCGTCACGGCATCATGGTCTTCGTGCCAGCAATCGTAATCGGTGACAAGCGCGAGCGTCGAATAACAGATTTCCGCTTCGCGCGCGAGCTTGGCTTCCTGCAAGTTGGTCATGCCGATCACATCCATGCCCCATTGTCGATAGACGTTCGATTCAGCCTTTGTCGAAAAGGCCGGCCCTTCCATGCAGACGTAAGTGCCGCCGCGATGTACGTTGACCTCCACCGCGCGGCACGACGCTTCGAGCACGTCTGCCAACTCACCACAGACGGGATGCGCAAATGTGATGTGCGCGACGATGCCGTCGCCGAAGAATGTCGATTCGTGTGCGCGTGCGCGCGTGCGGTCAAAAAACTGGTCGGGGATCAGCATGTCGAGCGGCGCATATTGCTCCTGCAAAGAGCCGACCGCCGAGGCCGACAAGATGCGCTCTACGCCCAACAATTTCATCGCATAAATGTTCGCGCGGAAAGGCAGCTCCGTCGGAAGAAGTTTGTGCCCGCGCCCGTGTCGCGGCAAAAACGCGACGCGCACGCCTTCAAGCGTGCCGACGATAAAAGCGTCTGAAGGGTCGCCAAAAGGCGTTTCGACTTTTACCTCTTCAACGTCCTTCAAATCGGCCATCTGATAGAGGCCGCTTCCGCCGATGATTCCGATCTTTGCTGCTGCCATCTTTATTCGACTTTCACAATCACAAAAATTTTAAGAGCTTTACTCGCCCGGGATAAATCCATCCTGCGCATGTTCGTAGCCGACCGCGCGCAGCCGTCCTTCTTCTTCAATCACACGACAGAGAGGCTCTTCCACGTCATGATAAAAGAGACAGAGCCAATCTTCGCGCGCGGCTCGCGGGAGCAGACGCTTTTTGGCCTCGACCGTTTCGACCGGATAAAGATCGTAACCCATCACCCATGCAAGCGGGACGTGCGCACGCGTCGGGACGAGGTCTGCAAAACAAAAGAGCGTTCTTTCAGCGCGCTCCAAACGCACACACTGCATCGTGCGCGAATGGCCCGGAACTGTTTCGACGAACAGGCCCGGCACTACTTCGTAAGAATCAGATTTCAGCTCCAATTGTCCCGACGCGTCGAGCGGCTGCCAGTTTTCCGGCAAATAGCTTGCGCGGTCGCGCTCATGCGGATTTTCGGCATGTTCATATTCGCTGCGCGAGACAAAATATCGCGCGTTTGGAAAAGTCGGAACAGCGCGCCCCGCTTGATCGAGACAAGTGTTTCCGCCCGCATGGTCGAAGTGCAGATGCGTGTTGACAACGATGCTTATCTCTTCAGCCGTACGACCCGTGATTGATCGCAACGATTCACTCAAAGAACGCTCGCGCTCGATCCCGTACATCGCCGACTGTTTGGCCGTCCATTTATCGCCTATCCCGGTCTCGACAAGAATGCGCTCGCCATCGGCTTCGATATACAGACAGTTCATCTGGAGACGCACTCGATTTTGCTCGTCGGGCGGTGCAACCTTCGCCCACAACGTGCGCGGGACAACGCCGAACATCGCTCCGCCGTCAAGGCGAAACTCCGCATCCGGCACGACCTCAAAACGATAATCGCCAAGCTGCAAGATACGCTCTCGCCTCGCTGAATAAGCAGACAAGGAGACGGAAGTCGAAAGTCAGAATAAAAGATTAAAGAGTTTCACATATATTCTGACTCCGGCCTCGTTCTTCACCTTTTCTTCGTCCCGCTTTGCGGCTTCCCGGCAGGCGACTGTTTTGCGTCCGGCGGCGCTTGCGGCTCTAGCTCGGCCTCCGGCCCTGCTGGCGGAATCTGGTCGCCAAACATTCCTGCATGCGGCGGCAGTTGCGGTGCGGCGACCTTATAATCTTCCGCGACGCGAACGTTCGCACGCTCTTCAAGACTCTTGAGAAATGCGTCGCGCTTCTTTTGTCCGAGCACCATCTTGACCTGCTGTGGATTGGTCATAAAAAGGATGTGCCGCGCCTTGACCTGTTCATCGGGCTGACCAGCGATGCCCGTTTCCGTGCGCTTACCTTCAACCTTGATGATGTGATACCCGAATTGCGTCTGGACGATGTCGCTGATCTGGCCTTCGCTCAGAGCAAACGCGGCATCTTCAAACTCTTTGACGGTTCTGCCGCGCGAGACCCAATCGAGATCGCCGCCGGTTTCAGAAGCCTGCGGCTCGTCTGAAAACTCTTTGGCGAGCTTCTCAAAGTCTTCGCCGGAGCGCGCGCGCTTCAGAACCTCTTCGGCCTGCGCGCGCGCTCTCTCCACCTGAGAGCGCACTTCTTCTTCGGTCGCCTCGAAACGCTTGTTGTTCTCTTTCAGATAAGCGTCGGCCAGCGTCTTTGACTCATTGAGCTGAAGCTGCAATTGCACTTTGCGATCTTTATCGATTCCTGCCGCAACGGCCTTTCGCTCGGCGACTTTGTAGCGCGCCCATTCGTCTTTGATCTGTTGTTTATCTTCGTCGGGGATGCCTGCGGCTCCTTGCATCATCTCGATCTGTTTGATGTATTCGTCAAACGACTCGCTCATGCCCGGCTCTTTGAGAAATGCTTCGGCCTCTGCCTGCGAGACTATCTGGTCGGCAGCCACGCCGCTCTCGCGCTGCTTCTGCATATAGTTCTGACCGATGATAAAGGTGCGCGCCAGCTCCAGCTGCGAGCGTATCTCCGGCTTCTGCCCCAGCCCCGCGCGTCGCGCCTCTTCGCCGAGCGCAAGCACCTGCACGATGTTTTTTGAAAGCTCTCTGCGCTGCTTGTCGTCGCTTGCCAGAGACATACGCATTTGCGGCGGCAAGCTCTCGGCAATCAACGTCATGTCTTCAGACGAGAGATTGAGAGTTCGTGCGCTGCCCGTTTTCGCCTGCCAGATGATCAGCCCGACCGCAGCAGCTATGGCAACGGCTGCCGCGACCATAGCTTTCGTCGTCGAAGAGCCATGCGTGCTTCTACTGTCGGCATGCTGAGACTGAGCGTTTGTCAACTGAGCCTGTCGAGCATCGGTGTTCTGTTGAGCGGTGTTCTCATCAGCAACGTTTTCATTCACCGACAGAGCGTTGGGCGCTGCAGCCTCAGATGAGGCTTGCGCGCCGCATGAGGGACAATTTGCCTCTCCTTCAATCAACTTTGTTCCGCATTCTTTACAAACGGTCATTATCTTTAATCCTTATTCATTGCTTGCGGCCCGCAGGCCTCTTCGGTGCGTGAAAAACGGTCGGCGGAGACCGTTCAAGATAAACGAACGCGACCCCACGC
>CBDUCU010000244.1:0-5962 GCA_965365725.1 uncultured bacterium
TACGGCTCGCAACGCGCCGGTGCGACCTATCACAGCCCGCTCAACTGTATGCCCGGTTCGGGTTGGATGCTCAGCGCTCCCGCGACCGTCGAGATCAAACCGGCAGACGGCTCGCCGTCGTTTGGGGCCAACGCCTACGTCATCCAGAATGCGAGCGAGAGATTTGCTCTCGTCTATTGGTATCAAGGGCGCGGTCGCGCCGTCGCAAGCGAGTATTGGGACAAAGTCTATACGGTTTGGGACAGCATCGGTCGTCGTCGCTCGGATGGGTCGATGGTGCGTGTGATCGTCCCGATTAAAGAGAAAGAAACGGAGCGCGAGTCCTTAAAGCTCGCTACGGATTTCGCCGCGCGTGTCGTGCCCGAACTCCCGCGTTTTGTTCCGAACTGACGTGTCCGGGTGGCTTTTCCGTCAAGCTTCTGTCGGTTTCTCGAATGCTGACTGGCAGAACTGGTTTTACCGGAAAAAGCGTTGTATTCGGCGTTTCAGTAAGCTGTCGGTTTTCGAGCGGCGAAAATTGCCCGCGCAAAATTTGATAAAGCAGCCGACACCGCACCGATTCAAAAACGTCGTCGTTTGCTCCGGCGCACGTTGACTGAAGATGAGCGGAAGATAAATACAATCTCTCGTGACCTTGCCCGTTGCGAAAGCATTGTCAAGAAGAGTTTGTCAGGAATGGTTCGCTTTCCGAGCGTCGAAAGCCCAATGCCCCGGGCCGCAAGACGCGAAGGCGAGCGAGCCGGTTTATAAAAACTTAGGAGTGCCATTGATGAGAACCTTCGAGTGCCTTCGTGCCCGTCGAATTGCACGGGTCGTGCTTGCCATCCTTTGCCTGACCGTTGCTGCGGCAACGGTTGCCTGCTCCGATCCCGAAAAAACCAAGGCCGAACACGTCGCCAAAGGCCAGACGCACCTCAAAGATAAAAAGTATCAAGAGGCCGCGCTCGAATTCCGCAACGCGCTTCAGATTGATGAAAATATAGCTGCGGCCCACTGGGGATTGGCCCAGGCCTACGAAGGTCTCGAACGCTACAACGAAGCTTTCGAGGCGATGCAGCGCGCCGTCAAACTCGATCCGGCGAACAAAGAGGCTCGCTTCAAACTGGGCACATACTATCTCGCCGGAAGTCAGCGCAATAATCAGACCGCCAATCCGGAGCTTTTAGAAGAGGCTGCGCGCCACGCCGAAGAGCTTCTCAAACAGGACGAAAACTTTATTCCGGGCCGCGTCCTTTGGGCCAACGTCCTTTCAGCGCGCGGCAAACGCGACGAAGCGCTTAAGGAACTCAACAAGGCGATTGCGCTCGACCCCGCGCGTATCGAGACCTATATCAGCCTCGCCGCCTTCCACTGGTCGGGCGGAGAGACGGCCAAAGCCGAAGAGACTTTTAAGACGGCCATACGCGTCAACGAGCGCGCCTCGCTCGCCTACGTCGAATATGGAAAGTTTCTCGTCCAGCAGCGACGCGTCGATGAAGCCGAAGCGCAGTTTCGCAAGGCCGTCGAGGTCGATTCACAGAATCGAGATGTGCGCTGGGTGCTCGCCAGCTTCTATCTCGTCAACGGCAAGCTCGAACAGGCCGAAGAAGCCTACAAGGCTCTGGCCGCGCTCGACGGCGACCGCCCCGACGGACGCGCCAAGCTCGCAGACTTCTATGCCAGCACGGGTCGCTTAGACGAAGCGCTCAATCTCTATCGTGAGAACGTCAAACGGTTCCCCGAGTTTGCGCGCGGCCACTATCGCATCGGCGAGCTGCTCTTGCAGAAGGGCGACCGTGCGGGGGCTGAAGCGCAGGCCGCAGAGATTCTAAATAAGAATGCAAACGACCCGGACGCGCTTTTGCTGCGCGCGCGTCTGCGTCTTGAAAAGAACGAAGTCAAACCGGCGATTGACGACCTCAAAAAGATTCTCGAACAAGAGCCGCGCTCGCAGATGGCGCTCTACTTTATCAGCGAAGCGCAACTGCGCGATGGGCAGATCGAGCAGGCGCGCGCCTTTGCGGGCGACCTCGAACGTTTCCATCCCAATTTTTTGCCGGCCAAGCTCACGCAGTTGCAGATCAATCTCGCCAGCGGTGATCATCAGTCCACGCGTCGTCAAGCCACCGAGTTGATCGAACGCGTCAAACAGACTGCGCCCGGCGCGCAGCAGACCCCGCAGCTTCTCACCGAGATCAGCGTCCGCGCGCTCACCGCTCGCGGAACCGCGAGCCTTCAGGTCTATAACGCTTCGGGCGGCAAAGACGCATCGAGCCTCGCCGCAGCCCGCGCCGACATGGAGGCCGCGCGCAACCTTTGGCCGAATGCCCCTTCATCGCACACGAATCTGGCAGGCATTGCCATTACCGAAGGCAAGATTGAAGAGGCGTTTCAACACTACGAGCGCGCTCTTGCGCTCGACCGCACAAATTTTCAGGCGCTTGAAGGCATCGTCAAGCTCGAAGCCACGATGGGTCGCCCCGAACAGGCGCGCGCGCGCATGGATGCGATTGTCAATGAAAATCCAAACAGCGCGCCGCTCCATTATCTAAAGGCGGTTGCATACGCGCAGGGCAATCAGAACACGCCGGCTGACCCGCAGGTCACGGAAGTCGCGCTGCGCCGCGCCATTGAGCTCGACGACAAATATCTGCCCGCTTATCAAAGACTCGCAGAGTTCTACTTCAACACCAACCAGCCCGACCGCTCTGTGGCTGAGTATCAGAAGATTGCTGCGCTCAGGCCCGACGATTCGGTCGCCTACAGTCACGTCGGGATGATCGAGTACGGTCGCCAGAATTTTGACGCGGCGGCTGAAAGCTATCGACGCGCGCTCTCCGTCAACCCGAACGACGACGTGGCGGCCAACAACCTCGCCATGCTCTATGTCGAGCACGAGAAGGGCAACATCGACGAGGCCGTGCGGCTTGCGCAGGAGGTTGTTCGTCGCAACCCGAACAGCGCCGGTTTCGCAGACACGCTGGGCTGGGTTTATTACAGGAAGGGTCTTTATCTTCCGGCGGTCGAGCAGCTTCAGAAAGCCGTCTCGCTCGCCTCGGCGCAGGGCGGCGACAACTCGACCTATCGCTATCATCTCGGCAAAGCTCTCGCCGGTAAAGGCGACCGCGCGGGCGCGCGCCGCGAGCTGCAAGCTGCGCTCCGGCTCGCCGAAGCCGAAGCGCAACGCCGTCGCCCCACCGCTCCCGTCGAAGACATCCAACGGACGCTTGAAGGCCTTTAACGCAGTCAATCGTCAATCGTAAATCGATTGTTGCTTTTGCGACCTGCGATCTACTTTTCAACCTGACACGCTCAAATACGATTCACGATTGACGATTTACGACTCACGAGGTTTGCCATGAGTGTTGAGTTTAGACAAAGAACGCCGGGTGAGTATGCGCAGATTCTCTGGCGGCGCAAATGGTCGATCATTCTGCCTGCGCTGGCCATTGGGTTGGCGGTGGCATGGGCCGTCTGGAAGCTGCCGAACGTCTATGAATCAAAAACGCTTTTGACGGTGCGTCCGCCGTCAATCTCGCCTTCGATTGTGCCGCAACTATCGAACGACGATCTCTCGACTCGCATCAACACCATCGGTCAGGAGGTCGTTAGTCGCTCAAGTCTTGAGCCGCTCATCCTCAAGTATGATCTCTATCGAGTTGAACGTGATCGCGGCGAAGCGATGGATACGCTCGTCGAGCGGATGAAGACCAAAGACATTGAAGTCCAGATCAACACGAGCCGCAACGACGTAACCAACGGTTTCTATCTCTCTTTTCGCGGCTCAGACCCGCGTACTACGCAGGCCGTCGCCGCCGACCTCGCCTCGAAATACACAAAGGCGCAGACGCTTGCCTCAACGCAGGATGCGCAGACGACGCGCACCTTTTTTGAGGAGCGTTTGCAGGAGGCGCAACAAAAGGTTGACGAGATTGACGCGCGCCGCATCAAGTTTATGTCGGAAAACGTCTCGCATCTGCCGTCGCAGGTGCAGGCTCTGGTCGGGCAACTTTCGGGATTGCGCGAGCAGCAACGCGCGCTCATCGTCGAGCAGGGCCGTCTGCGCGACCAGCGCGCGCTGCTTGAGACGCAGCTTGGCGATCTTGAAAAACAGCGCGAGCAGGAGATTACCAACATCGTCCGCGCCGTCGGCGACCCCAAGCAGACGCTTGCGTGGGCTGAATTGACTAAACGCAAGGCCGAGCTTGAATCCACCGAGAGCGCGCTTCTCAAACAGTATCGTGAAAAGCACCCGGACGTAATCTCCGTCCGCTCGCAGATCGACTCCGTGCAGCGCCAGATGGACAACACCATCAAGGAGACGCAGGAGCGCATCGTCGAGCGCAAAAAACAGCTTGAAGGTCAGGTCGATCCGCGCATCAACAGCGTGAGATACAACATTCGTCTTGCCGAAGGCGAGCTTGATCGTCAGGCCAAACAACTCGCTTCGGTCGAATCGCAAATCTCCAGCATTGAGAGCCGGATCAATCTCGTGCCCGGTGCGGAAGTCGGTCTTGAATCGATCAACCGCGAATACCAGACGGCCAAAGGAGTCTATGAAGGCATCCTTAAACAGAGCGAGAACGCAAAGCTCGTCTCAGACATCAACCTCGACGAGAAGGGCGAATCCATACGCGTTATCGACGCGGCGAACCTTCCCGAAAAACCCATCGCGCCGAAACGTCCGCTCCTCATGCTGCTCGGTCTTTTCGGCGGTCTCTGCGTGGGGTTAGCCCTTGCCGTCGCCTTCGAGGTTCCGCGTCTGTTGACGATTCAAACGCGCGAGGATGCCGAGCACTATACGAGCCTGCCCGTGCTCATCACGCTCCCAGAGATACTTACGCCGCGCGAGGAGCGACGTTTGAAAGCGCGTCGCATGGCCTTGGCTGTGGCAGGCATCGTTGTCGCAATTCTGACGGTGCCCGCGCTCGCCTTCGTTCTTCACAGACTCCATCTGATCGAGATGATTGCGATGGGGTGAAGAGGAGAGGATGAACGCGAAACGCTGCAACGATGAATGAAAGACAGGCTCTCTTAAGTTCAGCGTTCATCGCGTCATCGTTGCAGCGTTAGGAGAAATAAGCCGTGTATCTTGATTTCTACGGACTCAAAGAACTGCCGTTTGCGCTTACGCCCGATCCGCGCTTTATCTATTTCACGCCTTCGCACACAGAGGCGATGGCGAATCTGCATTACGGGATTGAGAGCGGCAAGGGGCTCATTGTTGTCACGGGCGAAGTCGGCACGGGGAAGACGACCATCCTGCGCTGGATGATGCAGCGGCTCGACCGGACGGTGCTCGTCGGATACATCTTCAACCCGCGTATGAGCGTCGAGGAGTTTTACCAGCACGTCTGCTCGCCGAAGCTTCTCGATGTGCAGGCTTGGCGGAACAAGTCGGAACTACTGTTTGCTTTGGGCGAGACTCTGGAAGACCGGCACGCGCGCGGCCTTCGCACCGTGCTCATCGTCGACGAAGCGCACGGGCTTTCAACCGCCGTGCTCGAAGAGATACGCCTGCTCTCAAATTTTGAATCGGACACGGCCAAGCAGCTTCAAATTATTTTGACGGGCCAGCCCGAACTCCGCGAAGTGCTCAATCAGGTGGAGCTTCGACAGTTAAAGCAGCGCGTCGCACTGCGATGCGAGATCAAGCCTCTGCCTGATATTGAAGAGACTGAACGCTACGTCACCTCTCGTCTGCTCGTCGCGGGCGCAGAGCGCACCGACATATTTAGTCCGGGCGCGGTTGAATACGTCTTTCGCTGCTCAAACGGCATCCCGCGTCTCGTCAATAATCTTTGCGACAACGCCTTGCTCGCAGGCTTCGCCGCAGGCGCAGAGACCATCAGCCGCTCGATCATCGAAGAGGTGGCCGAGACCTTCGACCTGTTGCCCGCGTCGGGGCGCGGTCGTCCGATTGGAGAAGAACGCGAAGCGCACGCGCGAATCTTTACGGCGGCAGGTCGCGCGGAGTTATGGG
>CBDUCU010000245.1:0-5945 GCA_965365725.1 uncultured bacterium
ATTCCACACGGACAGCTTACACGCCGGGGCGCTAATAATAGTTCCCGAAGTGAACCGGACACAAGGGATCAAACAATAAGCAGCAGGCAGTTAAGCAGCAAGCAGTCAATTAAAAAATCTCGACATAAAAAATGCAATCTATAAATGCTTTCACCTATTCACTGCTTACCGTTTCGCGCCGAGTTCTTCGACAAAGGTGACGCGGTTGATTTCGTGCAAAGTCGAAACGCCGGAGAAGACTTTCTTGAGCGCCGATTCGCGCAAAGATCGCAGGCCTTCCTTTTCAGCCGCGCGACGCACTTCGGAACCGGGCCGGCGCTCGATAATCATCTCGCGGATGTTGTCCGATAGATTAAGCAGCTCGTGAATCGCGGTTCGTCCACGATAACCCGTATGGTTGCACGCGTCGCAACCGACGCTCATATAAAAAACCGCCTCTCGGTGCTCCGCCGAACGCAGCCCCGCCTCCAGCAACTCTTCTTCCGTCGGATGATACTTACGCCGGCAGACGAGACACAGCATGCGGACGAGACGCTGCGCCAGAACGCAATTAAGAGACGAGACAAAGTTGTAAGGCTCAACGCCCATGTTGAGAAAGCGTCCGATTACGTCGATGACGTTGTTGGCGTGGACGGTCGTAAAAACAAGGTGGCCCGTCAGGGCCGATTGAATTGCAATCTGCGCCGTTTCGGTATCGCGGATTTCGCCGACCATGATCTTGTCCGGGTCGTGGCGCAAAATCGAGCGCAGGCCGCGCGCAAAGGTCAAACCCTTCTTTTCGTTGACGGGGATTTGCGTGATGCCGTGCAGCTGATACTCGACGGGGTCTTCGATAGTAACGATCTTATCTTCCTCGTTGCGTATCTCGTTGAGCGCGGCATACAGAGTCGTCGTCTTACCCGATCCGGTCGGGCCGGTGACGAGCACCATGCCGTAAGGCTCGGTGATGTAGCGACGAAAGTTGCGCAAATCTTCGGGGTCGAAGCCGACCACGTCCAAACGCAAATCGCGGAACTGCTCGTTGATCTGCTCTTTGTCGAGAATACGTATGACCGCGTCTTCACCGTGAATGGTCGGCATGATCGAGACGCGAAAATCAACCGTGCGCCCTTTGTAACGGACGCGGAAGCGACCGTCCTGCGGGATTCTGCGCTCGGCGATGTCGAGTTCCGACATCACCTTGATGCGCGAGATCAATGTCTGGTGATAAGCGAGATCAATCGGCTCGACCTTTTCATAGAGCGCGCCGTCGATGCGATATTTGACGTGGACGGCCGTGTCTCGCGTTTCGATGTGAATGTCGGAGGCGCGCGATTCCATCGCCTGATAGACGACCGTATCGACCAGTTTGATAATCGGAGACATGTCCGAATCGGTCGCCAGACGGTCGAGGTCTAAAACCTCTTCGCCGTGCTCGGTCTCTTTGACGAGCGAGATGCGAAAACCCGACGCAGCTTCCTGCAGCACGCGCTGCGTAGCATCGCCCTTTCGCAAAACGACTTCGATTGCACCGGCGGTCGCAACCGAAGGAACGACGCGCGCATGCAAAGCCGACGCTATCTCGTCCAAACGTTCGAGGTCGGTCGGGTCGGCCATTGCGATATGGAGGCGTTTGCCCTCTTTGCGCAAGGGAACAAACTGATGGCGCAGCATCAATTCGACGGGTAATTCCGAGAGCACGCCGAAATCAATCGGCGATGTGCCGTCGGGCGGCAGCAGATCGACGTAAGGCAGGCGGTAGCGACGCGCGAGGCTCATCGCCGCGCGGACTTCGGGCGGCAGTTCCGCGTCGTTGTGAGCGTCGATTGCGGGGCGGCCATCGTGCAGGGCCGTCTCGTCGGCGGCGGTTTGTAAATCTTCTGTCGCTCGGCTCATTGAAATCTTTCAGATGCTGAAACGAGGTAAGGGGGATGGCTTTTTAAGCACTAAGGTAAAAGGTAAAAGGAAAAAGTTTTTCAGCATTGCGGTCAAAGAAAGAAGCGTCTGTTCTGCCGCTTCCCCTTTTGCCTTTTTCCTTTTGCCTTTCTGCTTATTATCACCTGCTTGTGACGTTTGAGATCGACTGAATGATCGGCAGATAGATCGCCAGCAGGATCGTGATGACGACCCCGCCCATCAACAGCAGAATCGCAGGTTCAAGCACTGTGGTCAACTGTTCGAGTCTGACCTCCGATTCCGCGTCGTAGAAGACGGCGACCTCTTCGAGCATCTCGCGCAAAGAGCCGGATCGTTCGCCCACGCCGATCATGTCGAGCGCAAGCGGCGGAATCCATCCGGCGGACTCAAGACTCTCTGTAAACGAACGTCCCTCGCGCACCATCGGCAGAATGGCCGTCGAGCGCGCGCGCAATTCCTTGTTTGTGATTGCCTCGCCTGCAATCTCCCAGGATTCGACCAGAGGGATGCCGCCGGCGAGAAGCGTCGACAGAGACCGCGTCACCTGCGCGATGGAAAGCTGCTTGATGAGCTGGCTGACAATTGGGAGCTTGAGAAGTAGTCGGTCAATCGAAAGCTGACCCGAAGGCGTGCGCGACCAGATGTAGAGCGCAAGAGAGCCGCCGATCAGCGCGGGGCCGAGCCAGTAGATGTTTCCGGCGATAAAATCCGAAAGACCGATGACAAAGAGCGTGATCGTCGGCAGGCTCTTGCCAAAGCCCTCGAAAAGCTGCGACATGCGCGGCACGACATAGATGGTCAAAAACGCGACCATGCCAAACGACGCGGCAAGCAGAAAAAGCGGATAAGCCAGCGCGCCGCGAATCTTTCGTCGAATCTCCACGCCGCGACGCAAATATCCGACATAGCGGTTGAGCACGTCGTCGAGCGCGCCGGAGCGTTCGCCCGCGAGAATCGAGGCCGTGTAGATACGCGGAAAAAGCGACCCCTGCGCGGCAAAAGCCGAAGAGAGCGCCACGCCGCCGCGAATCTTTTCCTCAACGTCGGCCAGCACCATCCGCAGGCGCGCCGAAGGCGAACGTTTCCTCAGCATTGCAATGGCCTGAAGGATGGGGATGCCTGCGCGTATGATGGCCGCGAGTTGTTGATTAAAGAGAAGAAATTCGTTGGCGTTGACGCGCGCGCTCGTCCCGCCCTTGCCGCCGCGCGTGAGAGCCGCGACCCCGCCCGTCTTTGGCGGCGTGACGGAGAAGACGCGAAAGCCTTCAGATTCGAGCCGCGTGCGCGCTTCATTGACTCCGACGGCCTCGACCGTGCGCGTCACAACCTCGCCCGCCGGCGTTCCCAGACGACAGATAAACTCGGCCATTGATAAATGCCTTAAAAGATTGATTCTTCGCGGAAGCCTGCGACCCGCCAGAGAGGCCCGGCAACTTGCATAGTTGGGCTGAAAGTATAGCACGCTCATCAGCAGCCCGGCACACGCCGCATGCTCGATACACGCGCGTCGCGCCGCACAGTTCCAGTTTGCTCTTGCGCACACGCTCGAAAGCTCCGGCATAAAGTCTCAACGAAGTCGAAACAGAGATGTTGGTTGCGCAGAACGCGCGACGTGCAATAGAATCAGTTTTCAGACGGACAACTAAGGAGTCTCCCCGGCCCCGCGTTTTTTTACGTCTTCGAGCGACAACCGAAGTTAAGAAAACCGTCATCCAAGCGGCATCCGCCGAAGCAATTGTGCACGGAGCTTTTATTTCTGCCGCACGCGGGCTTCTAATGGATTCTTCACTTCGACCCGGTTTGCAAGACAGTTATCAGGAGGGTTTATGAGAGACCGGCGCAGCATTTGTGCTTCTGTGAGAGTCGCGCTCCTCTCCTTGATCGCCGCCGCCGTTCTGCCGCACACGCTCGCAGCACGCCCCGCCGTTCAGGAACAGGGACAGAAATCAGCGCAGGCAGGCCCGCAAGCCGCCGCTCCTGCGCCCGACACGCCACAACCGACCGACACTTCATCGGGCGCGGCGGCATCGACGACGGCCAAACCTTCAAACACGCCGCCCGTCCCCACTCAAAAACCCGGACGACCCGTCATTGACGACAACGAACGCCACATCGTCAACACCGACATCATCACGCTGACCGTGACGGTGACGGATACCTACGGGCGTTTTGTGACCGGACTCGGGCAGAAAGCCTTCTCCGTCTTTGACGACAAAGAGGAACAGGAGATTGCCTTTTTTAGCGATAGCGACGCGCCCGCCAGCCTCGGCATTATCTTCGACGTGTCAGGCTCGATGAGCGGCGAGAAGATCAGGCGTGCGCGCGAATCGCTCGAACGCTTTATCGACACCAGTCATCAGGGCGACGAATATTTTCTCATCGGATTCAACTCGCGCGCGCAACTGCTTCTTAATAAGACGCGCGACTCTGATGCCCTGCTCGACAAACTGACCTTTGTTCAGACGAAGGGACAGACCGCGCTCTACGATGCGTGCTACCTCGGTGTCGAAAAGGTGA
This sequence comes from uncultured bacterium, assembly GCA_965365725.1. GTDB lineage: Bacteria > Acidobacteriota > Blastocatellia > Pyrinomonadales > Pyrinomonadaceae > DASQDT01. Next base: position 4,414 of record CBDUCU010000245.1, read on the forward strand.
CGCGCGGCTCGCACGAAAAGAAAGCCGTGCTTCTCATCTCTGACGGCCAAGACAACAGCTCGCGCTACACCTTCTCCGAACTGAAACGCATGCTCAAGGAAACCGACGTAATCATCTACGCCGTCGGCATCGTCGGCGAGCATGAAGACGGTTCACTCGGGCTTGGCGGACGCGCCATCCTCGAAGAGTTGGCAGGAGTTTCAGGCGGAAAGGTCTTTTTCCCTTCCTCAGCCGCCGAGATGAACGACACCTTCGAGCGCATCGCGCTTGAGCTTCGCACACAGTATTCAATCGGCTACCGCCCGACCAACTTTGCCAACGATGGACGCTGGCACAAAATCAAAGTCAAGGTGCAGCCACCGCGCGGCATGTCGCGCCTCTTTGTCCGCTCCAAAGAGGGTTATTACGCGGTGACAAATCCGAAGTGATCGTCATTTGTCAGTAGTCCATTATCAGTTGTTGCGACAAAGTAGAATCAACAACGGGCGAATAACAACGGACAACGGACAAATGCCCGCGAGCATCTTTTTTATTGCGCGTCGGGGCTTGAAAGGCGCTTGACTAGCGCGCTCGTTTTAAGCTCTTTGCCCTAGCAACGGCGGAAACCACTTTTCTTTGGCTTTCCGCAACACGCGAGATAGTGCAAGCGCCCTACGGAATTTCCAGTCTCCCACCAAACGGGAAGTACGAAATTCCGGCGGGCGCTTAATAATGACGGTCATCTGTTTTGGAATCACGCATCTCAACCGCGCTTGCGGTAGAGGCGGACATTTGACGGGGATCGAATTGATATGAACCAACAAGCGGCTCAACCTCGAACAGTGCGCGCTCTTTCGGCGCTCTTGATTCTGCTGGCGCTCGCCTGTGTGCCTCTGCCGCGCGCCGAAGCAGCTCAGCAAACGGACGGTCGTCCGCGCCGCGCCGCATCAAACCCTCAACCCGCGCAGCAGCAGCCACAAACACCCGTCAAACGCACCACCACGCCGAATCCTACGCCGAGACCTACGCCTTCTCCCACGCCGCCGCGCGCACGCGTCGAAGACGACGGCGAGGAAGCCCCGCCGCCGCCCAAGCTCAAGACTTCGCCCGGCGTAGTCGCCACGCCGACGCCCGACCCCAACTCCGCCGCCGGACAAGAGATCGACCCCGACGAGGTCGTGACGGTTGACTCGCAGCTCGTCAATCTCAACGTCCGCGTCGTTGACCGCTTCAATCGTCCTATCAAGGACGTACGCAAGGAAGATTTCCGCGTCTATGACAACGGCGTGTTGCAAACGGTCGAAACATTCGAGACACGCGAGGTGCCAATCTCTTACGGCATTGTCGTTGACAATTCAGGCTCTCTGCGCGGTCAGATCAATCAGGTCATCGACGCGGGCAAGACCATCATCAACTCAAACAAAGAAGGCGACGAAGCCTTCGTCGTACGCTTTGTCTCTTCAGACGAAATCAAAGTCATGCAGGATTGGACGGCGAGCAATCAGGATTTGATCGATGCGATGGACGATATGTTCGTCGAAGGCGGGCAGACC